>NZ_LZOX01000014.1:0-60990 GCF_001679495.1 Haemophilus sp. CCUG 66565
AGTAGGGCACCGCCAGGTTTATTTTTTTAGTTTATTCATTGAGTAAATTAAAAAAATAAAAATTTTTGGCAGAGATAGTGCAATAGATCCACCTGATACCATACCGAACTCAGAAGTGAAATGTTGTAACGCTGATGGTAGTGTGGGGTATCCCCATGTGAGAGTAAGGCACTGCCAATTACCACATTTAGCGGAGTGGTAGTTCAGCTGGTTAGAATACCTGCCTGTCACGCAGGGGGTCGCGGGTTCGAGTCCCGTCCATTCCGCCAATTTATTCATACCAATAGGGGCGTAGTTCAATTGGTAGAGCACCGGTCTCCAAAACCGGGTGTTGGGAGTTCGAGCCTCTCCGCCCCTGCCATTAAAATATTCTTTTCAATTAATCATAAAATATCTTTATACTCATACCTTTTTCATATTATTTAATAATTCTATTTATTTTTCTTTTTGAATTAGATATATAATTATCAAATTTTAAATATAAAAATAATTAGTATGAAATCTCAATATTATCTTGGCATGATGTCTGGAACTAGTCTAGATGGAGTGGATGTTGTTCTTGTTGATTTTTCTCTAGAGCCTCGACTTATCTTATCTGATTTTTTTCCTATGCCAGAAAATTTACGTCAGACATTAACCAAACTCATTCAAACTGGTGAAACTACTCTACAAAATTTAGGCAAACTCGATCATGAGCTTGCTTTACTGTATTGTGATTGTGTAAATACTTTTCTACAAAAATATAATCTTATTCCAAGTCAAATTGAAGCTGTTGGTTGTCATGGACAGACAGTATGGCATTCTCCTGCTTCTGCATTTCCTTTCACAATGCAACTCGGCGATATGAATTTATTGGCAGCTAAAACAGGAATATCGGTTATTGGTGATTTTCGTCGTAAAGATATGGCTTTAGGCGGACAAGGGGCTCCTCTTGTACCCGCTTTCCACAAAGCTGTATTCTCAAATCCTAATTTTGCCACAGTTGTTTTAAATATTGGTGGGATTAGTAATGTTTCTATATTGTTTCCTAATCAACCTGTAATTGGGTTTGATACGGGGCCAGGTAATACACTATTAGATCAATGGATAGAAAAACACCAAGGTCTTCGCTATGACAAAAATGGTGAGTGGGCTTCGAAAGGCAACGTGAATCAAGTTCTGCTTGAGGAATTATTAAATGAACCTTTTTTCTCTTTACCGGCTCCCAAAAGTACAGGGAGAGAGTTATTTAATCTTGATTGGTTAATTGACAAAGTGGAAAAAGCATCTGAAAAACTTACCGCACTTTGCTCTAAAATGACATTACTCCCAGAAGATGTGCAAGCGACGCTTGTTGAATTGACAGTGACAAGCATTGTTAATGCACTAAATCAACTCCAAACAGATTTACCAAAACGTTTACTGGTATGTGGCGGCGGCGCAAAGAATAGCTTAATTATGCGTGGATTGCATGATAATTTACCCGATTGGCAGGTTGGTACAACGACAGAGCAAGGTTTTGATATTGATTATGTAGAAGCCGCTGCTTTTGCTTGGTTAGCTTATTGTCGAATGAACAATTTACCAGCAAATCTGCCTAGCGTAACTGGCGCAAAAAGTGCGGTTAGTTTGGGGGCTATTTTTCCTAAAGACTAAGATCAAAATATGAATGACATTATATTAAAAAGTTTATCCACGTTAATTACGGAGCAAAGAAATCCGAATTCAGTTGATATTGATCGTCAAAGTGCTTTAGATATTGTTCAATTAATGAATAAGGAAGATAAACAAGTTCCTTTAGCTATTGAAGCATGTTTGCCTGAGATTTCGTTAGCGGTAGATAAAATCGTTTATGCTTTTCAACAGGGCGGGCGTCTAGTATATATTGGGGCTGGGACGAGCGGTCGTCTCGGCGTATTGGATGCGTCAGAATGTCCTCCTACATTTGGTGTATCTTCGGAAATGGTCAAAGGTATTATTGCGGGGGGCGAACATGCTATCCGTCATCCCGTAGAAGGGGCGGAAGACAATACGCAAGCTGTATTTGAGGAGCTACAAAGTATAAATTTCTCAAAAAATGATGTATTAGTAGGAATCGCTGCAAGTGGCCGCACACCTTATGTTATTGCAGGTCTTCAATACGCTAAATCTCTCGGTGCTTTGACAATTTCTATTGTGAGTAATCCAAAATCTGCGATGGCTGAGATAGCCGATATTGCGATAGAAACTATTGTTGGCCCTGAAATATTGACTGGGTCTAGCCGCTTAAAATCTGGCACAGCACAAAAAATGGTACTGAATATGCTGACTACGGCAAGTATGATTTTATTGGGTAAATGTTACGAAAATTTGATGGTCGATGTACAAGCCAGTAATGAAAAGCTTAAAGCACGTGCTGTGCGTATTGTGATGCAAGCAACAGATTGTGATAAAGTGCTCGCTGAGCAGACATTAATTGAAGCAGAGCAAAATGCCAAGCTTGCAATTATGATGATTTTAAGTAATTTATCAAAATTAGAGGCGAAGGAATTATTAGAAAGACATCAAGGTAGATTAAGAAATGCACTTTCTAAATAAGACAAAAACCTGATTGTAAAATCAGGTTTTTATTTTGGAATTCCACGTAGCAATCCTACGGGGTCAAAAGGTTCCATTGAGGTTGGCGCAGGCATTTCTGTAAATAATAAAATAAATGGTTTAGGCGGGATTACTTTTTCATTACGCCATAAGTTGCCCATTCCAACAAGTTGGATATCTTCAGGTAAATTGTTAATTCCTGTTTGTAACACCGCAATGGTATTTGGACGAGGATGTCCTATCGCAATCGCTGTACCATGTTTCCTTGCATATTGAATTGCAGCTTGAAATTGATGTTGAACGTTAGCTAGTTCGTTACTGTCATCTAAAAATATATGACGATCTAAGGAACGAACACCTTGTTCTTTTGCTATTTTCCCTGCTACAGATTTTCCTATTGTTCGACTATCTAAAAAGAACAAATGTTTTTCTTGAAGTGCGGTCATTAAATAAGTCATTAATTGGGGATCGGCCGTAGCCGCACTGCCCATGTGATTATTCATGCCAATGGCATAATTCACGATATTTTTGGCTGTATTTACCCGATCATTGACCTGAGCTGAAGACATTCCTAAATGTAGTCCTCCATCTTCTATTTTCACCGCACTTACTGGTTGCATCGGCATATGAATTAAAATGTCTCGACCTTGAGATTTTGCTTCTTGATTTCGTGCTTGAGCATGAGGCGCAGCAGGAATAATTGCTACGGAAATTTCACGCGGCATTGCAAAAATAGCCGCATCTTCTTTGAGATGATAGCCTACATCATCAATAACAATTGCAAGTTTATTTTGTGCAAGGGAGATGGAAGTATAAAGTGCGGTAGAAAAAATGATGAAATTTTTCACCGCACTTTTTATGAGAAGTTTCATTAACGGATCCATCCAGTTGGATTCACTGGTGTGCCTTTTCGGCTAATTCCAAAATAGAGTGCGGAACGAGAGATTTCACCAGTATTGCCCACTTGAGCAATAGTTTGTCCTGCAGAAACAAGTTGACCAACTTTTACCAATACGGCTTGATTAAAACCATACAAACTTAAGTCGGTTTCACCATGTTTGACGATGACCATATAACCGTAGCCATTTAAATACCCAGCTAAAATGACACGTCCAGCCGCAATCGCTTTGACTGCAGTTCCAGCTGAGGCACCAATAACCATACCTTTCCAACGAACTTCACCTGCCTGAATAGTTCCAAAATTATGTAAAGCTGGGCCTGAAACTGGTGCAGAATATTGTTTTTTTGCAATCCCTAAACCACTTGTGCTGTTAAGCAATTGACGTTCTTGTGCTGTCGGTTGATAAGGCTTTGAAGTCCGTTTTTCTTCAGCTTTTTGTCGTTGTGAAAGTGCTTCTCGCTCTCTTTTTTCTTGTTCTAAGGCCGCTTTTTCTGCTCGTTGAATTTCTTGACGGAGCGCTTGTTCATTAGCCTTTAGGCTATCTAATTTATTTTGATCTCTCGCTAAATTTTTATTAAGTTCATTTAGTGTAGATTGACGTTCTTGCTGTGATTTTTGTAATTCTTGTTGCTGTTTTTTTTGCGTTAAAAGTTGATCTCGATGATTTTTTTGCTGACCTAAAATGGATTCTTTTTGGGATACAATTTGAGCTTGTGTTGCTTTTAAACTATCAATTATTTCTATTCGAACTTGGTTTAAATGTTGATAGTACACTTTCATGCGTTCTGCTTTTTCCGCATTTTTAGAAAACATTCTTTCAATGACGGAAGGATTTAAACCTGAGCGATAAATCATATCCATTTGTTTCGCTAATCGTGATTTTTGTTCAGATTCTTGTTTTTCCAATTGTTTGAGTTGTTTATCTGAATCAGAAATTTGCTTACGAATTTCTTTCAAGCTCATTTCTGTTTCATGTAACTCCCCCACGACAGCATTAATTTTACTTTCATGGTTTTTCAAATTAGCTTGTAACTTAGCTTGCTCGCGTTTTTGTTCAGCAATTTTAGATTCTTGTTGCTTAATTTGCTTTTGAATTTGGTTAAGATCGGACGCATGGCTTATTGGGGAAAAAATCAACAAACCGCAGCCAAAAAGTGCGGTGAAAAATGGCGATATTTTTTTGTTTAATCCCGAATACAGCATAATTTTTCCTAAATTCTTAAAATCGCACAAATCTTATCATATTTGTTAAAAGGCGAAAAAGTTTAGCTCCTATTTTTTGCTAAAGATCAGGAAAACTCGCCTTTTTGCTTTTAAACATACTCAATTTTTGCTATAAAGTGCGAGTTATCTTTTACTTAAATTTTAGGAGATTTTTATGGAATTAGTATTTATCCGTCACGGTTTTAGTGAATGGAATGCGAAAAACTTGTTCACTGGCTGGCGTGATGTAAATTTAACAGAACGCGGCGTAGAAGAAGCAAAAGCAGCGGGCAAAAAATTATTAGATGCTGGATATGAGTTTGATATCGCATTTACATCTGTGCTAACTCGTGCAATCAAAACTTGTAACATCGTGTTAGAAGAATCCCATCAATTATGGATTCCTCAAGTGAAAAACTGGCGTTTAAATGAACGTCATTATGGTGCTTTACAAGGTTTAGATAAAAAAGCGACTGCGGAACAATACGGTGACGAACAAGTTCATATTTGGCGTCGTTCTTATGACATTTCTCCACCAGATTTAGATCCACAAGATCCAAATTCTGCACATAATGACCGTCGTTACGCAAATATTCCGTCTGACGTTGTGCCAAATGCAGAAAACTTAAAAATTACTTTAGAGCGTGCACTTCCATTCTGGGAAGACCAAATTGCACCAGCAATGCTTTCTGGTAAACGCGTTTTAGTGGTTGCTCACGGTAACTCACTCCGTGCGTTGGCAAAACATATTATCGGTATTTCTGATGCTGAAATTATGGATTTTGAAATTCCAACAGGTCAACCTTTAGTATTAAAACTAGATGATAAATTAAATTATGTAGAACACTACTACCTTTAATTTATCGCTTTACTTTTTTTATTTAGCATTCAAAGTGCGGTTAATTTTAACCGCACTTTATGTTTAAGGAGACATGAATGAGAAAATTGATAACGTTCATTTTGGTGTTGTTGCCATTTTTTACGACATCAGTTACTGCAGCACCAGTACATAAAAATCAAATAAATAAAAAAATTGTAGTAACCAAATCTTTAGATAAAAAACAACAAACTAAAAAAACGAAAGAAACTAAATTAGTTCTAACCAAGAAAATGAGTACTAAAAATAAAAAACAAGCTGTGAAATTGACAGACAAAAAGCCTAAAGCTTTGGTAAAGGAAATTAGCTCGAAACCTAAGACATCTATTGAGAAAAAAACGACAACAGTTGTTTCAACAAAACATGAAAAAACAGTAAAGGATAAATCAGTTTATAAGCCAGTGATCGTGCCACAATGTAATGATTTTTCTGTATCAAAAGTGCTATCTGATGCATTTAAGCAGCAAGGCGATTCAACTAAAACCAGTATGATGGTGAAACAAATTCTTCAAGCAAGAGAAACGCAATTTTATCCACAAAAAGGTATTAGAAGTTGCCATGCTTTAGTGGTGACTGAGAGCAAAAGTTATCAAACAGATTACAGCGTTATTTTGAATGATAAAGGATTCTTTATTCAAGTAGAAAATGCTCAGTAGAAAAATGCGCTTGGCTTTTTAACCTTGCGCATTTTTGTAAACTATTTATTGTTTTGTTCAAAAAAGAGTACAGTTGCGGCTACACGAGAGTGCACATTGAGTTTACGTAATAAATTACGAATATGTACTTTCACGGTTTCTTCTGAAATAAACAGTTGAGCTGCAATTTGTTTGTTTGATAATCCTGTCGCAATTTGACGAAGTACATCCATTTCACGATCTGTTAAGCTATCTAATGGATTTTGCTCATGTCTTCGTTCAAGTAATAAATCTTTAATAGAATCACTTAAGATCACTTCACCTTGCGCTATTTGCTTAATTTGTTCTAGTAAGGTTTCGGGTTCTGTATCCTTTAGCAAATAGCCATCAGCACCGGCGTCAATTAACGTATAAATATCATTTTTAGCATCAGAGACAGTTAAAATTAAGATTCGCGCATCAACGCCTTCTGCGCGTAATCCTTTGAGCGTATCTAACCCTGAAAGTCCTTTCATGTTGAGATCTAAAATGATCACATCAGGTGATGTTTGTAATGCCACAGAAATCCCTTCTGTACCGCTGCCTACGTCAGCCACCACTTCAAAGTTATCGTCTAATTCTATAAGTTGTTTAATGCCACGACGCATTAATGGATGATCGTCAATTAATAAAACGCTTAGTTTTTCTTGCATAAATTCCCCCTTAGTGACGATAAACGTGCCATTCTATAAATAATTTCTATTAGTTCCAATGGCGAACCAATAGAAATTTGATTTTACGCATAAAGTTACTGTTTTTTAGGTATATTATAAGTGAATAAATTATATGGTTAGATTAAAACTTAATCAAAAGGTGATTAAATGGTTGATTCTAATACCCATAGCTCTTGTAAATTTTCTCGACGACGAATTAAATAGGATTTATCGCCATCTACTAAAACTTCTGCAGTACGGGGTCTCGAGTTATAGTTTGATGACATGCTTGCTCCATAGGCGCCAGCTGAGCATTGAGCAATATAATCACCTTCTGCAATAGAAAGTTCCCGTTGTTTACCCAAGAAATCAGACGTTTCGCAAACTGGCCCCACAACATCATAAATGGCTTTTTCTCTTGCTAAAGTGCGGTCAATTTCTACGATATTCATATAAGCCTCATACAACGCAGGGCGGATCATATCGTTCATTCCTGTGTCGGTAATCGCGAAATTACGACTTTCATTATTTTTTAGATATTGCACTTTGGCTACTAAAATTCCCGCATTTGCAGAAATTGCTCTACCTGGTTCAAGAATAATTTCAAGTTCAGGATAATTTTTTAGTTTTTCTAACAATGCATTTGCGTAATCGCTTGGATGCGGTGGTGTTTCATCCGTATAAGTCACGCCTAAACCACCGCCCAGATCGAGATGTTTTAATATAATTCCATCTTCTTTTAATTGTTCCATTAGGACAATTAAGCGATCTGTTGCATCTAAGAATGGTTGTAATTCCGTGAGCTGTGAGCCTATGTGGCAATCCATCCCTGTTATTTTTATGTTTGGTAGCGTTGAGGCTAATTTATATACTTCTCTAGCTTCATTTACGCTTACACCAAATTTATTTTCTTTTAATCCTGTTGAGATATAAGGGTGTGTATGCGCATCAACATCTGGATTCACTCGTAAAGATATTGGCGCTATTTTCCCCATCTCGCCTGCGATCTGGTTAATATTTTTGAGTTCAGAAACTGATTCTACATTAAAGCAACGGATTCCAACTTCTAGTGCACGAATAATTTCTTCTCGGGATTTAGCTACGCCCGAAAAGACCACTTTTGATGCTTCGCCACCAGCTGCAAGTACACGTTCAAGTTCGCCTTGCGAGACAATATCGAAACCCGAACCTAGTTTTGCCATGATGTTTAACACGCCGATATTCGAGCAAGATTTTACAGCAAAGCAAATTAGGTGAGGACGCTTACCGAAGGCTGAGTCAAAAGCATGCCAATGGCGTTCAAGTGTTGCACGAGAATATACATAAAGAGGTGTACCGAATTGTTCAGCAAGTTGTTGAACCGGAATATCTTCAGCATAAAGCTTATTATTTTTATATTGGAAGAAATTCATGTTGTGTTCCTGTTTTTTGGGGATTGTAATTGGATAATCGCTTATTTGGTTTGTTGTGCTTGTTCTTTTTCTGGGAAATATAAAGGACCTTTTACGCCGCATCCTGTTGCTACAATGCAAATTGCACTAAGCACTAAAATTGATAGTAGTTTTTTCATTTTTCTCTCTCTTATTTATCGGTAAATCCGCCTTTCACAAGCTTAAGAAAGGCTTTATAATTTGCTGCATTCTATCAGATTTAAACAGGAACATTTTATGAATATTGCAGAATTTCACCAAAATATTGAACGAGTTTGGCAAAAAATTGAAGAAGAATTAGAAGCGCAAGGTGCGGATGTAGATTGTGAAACGCAAGGTTCAGTATTTACAATCACCTTTGATAATCGCACACAAATAGTGATTAACAAGCAAGAGCCATTACTTGAGCTTTGGATTGCGAGTAAATTAGGTGGTTTTCATTTTGCTTTTAAAAATGGCGACTGGGTTTCTAACGACGGAAAACGTTTTTGGGATTGTTTAGTAGAAGCTTGTGCTGCACATGGCGAGAATGTGCAGTTCTAAGATGCTTGATTCTCCTTTATCACCAAAAATAATAGAAAAACCGACCGCACTTTCTGTTTTGAAATCGGTTTTTGGTTATCAATCTTTCCGTAAAGGGCAGGAAGAAGTCATCAATGCCGCGTTAAACGGACAAGATGCTTTGGTGGTAATGGCAACGGGGAATGGCAAATCGCTTTGTTATCAAATTCCCGCACTTTGTTTTGAGGGTTTAACTTTAGTGATTTCTCCTCTGATTTCCTTGATGAAAGATCAAGTGGATCAGCTTCAAGCTAATGGAATTGAGGCGGATTTTCTTAATTCTAGTCAGACTTTAGAACAGCAGCAACAAGTACAAAATAAACTTATTTCTGGGCAACTTAAACTCCTTTATGTGTCGCCAGAAAAAGTGATGACGAACAGCTTCTTTCAACTTATTTCTTATAGCAAAGTCAACTTTATTGCGATTGATGAAGCACATTGCATTTCTCAATGGGGGCATGATTTTCGCCCTGAATATACCCAGCTTGGCGGTTTAAAAGCTAGTTTCCCTCATGCGCCGATTATGGCGCTTACCGCGACAGCAGATTATGCGACTCGCCAAGATATTTTGACTCACCTCAATCTGGAAAATCCGCATAAATATATTGGTAGTTTTGATCGACCGAACATTCGTTATACCTTAGAAGAAAAATATAAACCAATGGAGCAACTAACACATTTTGTGTTAGCTCAAAAGGGCAAGAGTGGGATTATTTATTGCAACAGCAGAAATAAGGTTGAGCGAATTGCAGAAAGTTTACGTAATAAAGGCGTCTCTGCTGCAGCTTATCATGCGGGAATGGAAACGGCACTGCGTGAGCGCGTGCAACAGGATTTTCAGCGTGATAATGTTCAAGTAGTCGTCGCAACCATTGCTTTTGGAATGGGGATTAATAAATCCAATGTGCGGTTTGTTGCCCATTTTGATTTACCTCGCAGCATTGAATCTTACTATCAGGAAACGGGGCGAGCAGGACGTGATGATTTACCAGCAGAGGCCGTTTTGTTTTATGAGCCGGCGGATTACGCTTGGTTGCAAAAAATTCTCTTAGAAAAACCAGAAACGCCACAGCGTCAGATTGAGCAGCATAAATTAGAAGCTATTGGTGAATTTGCGGAAAGCCAGACTTGTCGCCGTTTAGTTCTTCTCAATTATTTTGGTGAACATCGACAAATACCATGCAATAACTGTGATATTTGCCTTGACCCTCCTAAAAAATATGATGGATTAGTCGATGCGCAAAAAATAATGTCTACTATTTATCGAGTGGGGCAATGTTTCGGTGCACATTATGTGATTGCGGTGTTGCGTGGCATGCACAATCAAAAAATTATTGAACGCCAGCACGATAAACTTTCAGTGTATGGCATTGGAAAAGATAAAAGCAAAGAGCATTGGCAGTCTGTCATTCGTCAGCTTATTCATTTGGGTTTTGTGCAACAGGTCATTAGTGAATTAAATCCAACGTTGCAACTTACTGAAAGTGCAAAAACGATTCTGAAAGGTGAAGAACCATTAGAACTGGCAATGCCTCGAATTTCCTCAATAAGTAAAATCGCCCATAATCCACAACGCCAAAGTGTTGCAAATTATGATAAAGATTTATTTGCACGCCTGCGTTTCTTACGCAAACAAATTGCCGATAAAGAAAATATTCCGCCGTACATTGTCTTTAATGATGCGACTTTGCAAGAAATGGCACAATATATGCCAACAAGCAATATTGAAATGCTGCAAATTAATGGCGTGGGCTCTATCAAATTAGAACGGTTTGGCCAGCCTTTTATGGCATTGATTCAGGAACATAGAGCAATTTTGGCGAAAGCGCAAAATAATGAGTAAGTATCGAAAGTGCGGTTAAAAATCACCGCACTTTTTGTTATACTTGCGCCAATTTTTTCAGTTCTTAGAATCTAAGGTTAAACAATGCGTACAAGTCAATATTTATTCTCCACCCTTAAAGAAACACCAAATGATGCTCAGGTCGTGAGCCACCAATTAATGTTGCGTGCAGGTATGATTCGCCCAATGGCATCAGGTTTATATAACTGGCTACCTACTGGTATTCGCGTATTGAAAAAAGTAGAAAAGATTATTCGCGAAGAGATGAACAAAGGTGGTGCAATTGAGGTATTAATGCCAGTGGTGCAACCTGCGGAATTATGGGAAGAGTCTGGTCGTTGGGAGCAATATGGCCCTGAGCTCCTTCGTTTTGAAGACCGCGGAAACCGTAACTTTGTACTTGGGCCAACTCACGAAGAAGTGATTACTGATTTAGTGCGCCGAGAAGTTTCTTCATATAAACAACTTCCACTGAACTTATACCAAATTCAAACTAAATTCCGTGATGAAGTACGTCCTCGTTTTGGTGTGATGCGTTCGCGTGAATTTATTATGAAAGATGCCTACTCGTTTCACACGACACAAGAAAGTTTACAAGAAACCTATGATGTGATGTACCAAGTGTACAGTAACATTTTTAACCGTTTAGGCTTAGATTTCAGAGCGGTACAAGCGGATACGGGGTCTATTGGGGGGGCAGCTTCGCATGAGTTCCAAGTGTTAGCTTCCAGCGGTGAAGATGATGTGGTGTTCTCTACCGAATCAGATTTTGCTGCGAACATTGAGCTTGCTGAAGCGGTAGCTATCGGTGAGCGTCAAGCGCCAACTGCAGAAATGACCTTAGTAGATACGCCAAATGCGAAAACCATTTCCGAACTTGTCGAACAATTCAATCTGCCGATTGAAAAAACCGTGAAAACCTTGATTGTGAAAGGTGCTGATGAAAATCAACCGCTTGTTGCTTTAATTATTCGCGGCGACCACGAATTAAACGAGATCAAAGCACAAAAACACCCGTTAGTGGCAGATCCTCTTGAGTTCGCTGACGAAGCAGAAATCAAAGCAAAAATTGGGGCAAGCGTGGGTTCATTAGGTGCGGTAAATCTTAATATTCCTGCAATTATTGACCGCACTGTAGCGTTAATGTCTGATTTTAGCTGTGGTGCGAATATCGATGGAAAACATTACTTCAATGTAAACTGGGAGCGCGATGTTGCAATGCCAGAAGTGTTCGACTTGCGTAACGTGGTGGAAGGCGACCCAAGCCCAGATGGTAAAGGCGTGCTTCAAATCAAACGCGGGATTGAAGTGGGACATATTTTCCAACTTGGTAAAAAATACTCTGAAGCAATGAAAGCGACCGTTCAAGGCGAAGATGGTAAACCTCTTGTGATGATAATGGGTTGCTATGGCATCGGCGTGACTCGTGTGGTGGCTTCAGCGATTGAACAGCATCATGATGATCGCGGTATTATTTGGCCTTCAGATGAAATTGCACCATTTACTATAGCGATTGTGCCAATGAACATGCACAAATCTGAAGCCGTGCAAAAATACGCTGAAGAACTTTACCGCACTTTACAATCACAAGGCGTAGATGTGATTTTTGATGATCGTAAAGAACGCCCAGGCGTGATGTTTGCAGACATGGAACTCATTGGTGTACCGCATATGGTTGTAATCGGTGAGAAAAACCTAGATAACGGTGAAATTGAATATAAGAACCGTCGTACCGGTGAAAAGAAAATGATTGCTAAAGATGAGCTATTGGCATTTTTGGAAGAGAATGTGAAGGCATAGTTTTCTTATCAAGCAAAAAAGTGTGGTGAATGTTCACCGCACTTTTATTTTATGGCTTAATATCTCTTAAAATTGGATTTTGCATTGAAATCAGTGTTTCTGTAGATTGAATCTCATCAATTAGCTGAATTTTAGTTGCCAGAACGGAATGTAATTCTGCAATTGTGTGTGTCATCACCTTTAAGAAAATTGAGTAATTGCCCGTTGTATAATAGGCTTCCACTACTTCATCGAAACTTTCTAGCTTTTTGATCACTTTCTCATAATCTTTTGCGCTTTTTAGAATAATGCCGATAAAACAGCATACGTCATAACCTAATTTACGCTCATCAATAATCACCTTCGTGCCTTCAATAATGCCGGATTGGCGCATTTTTTCTACACGTACATGGATTGTTCCTGGGCTTACTCCAAAGTTTTTAGCCATTTCGGCATAGGGAGTTCTCGCATCTTTGGTGAGTACACGTAAGATTTGCTGATCTAAATTATCAATGTTGTGCATAAAATCATCTCCTTTAGATTTTATTTAATTTTTACACCTTGGATTAGATAATATTTAATTTATAAAAGAAAGTAAATAAAATACTTGAAATAATGCTCGGTTTTATTAAATAATACGTAACAAATAAAACAACAGATTAAAAAGGTTATAAAAATGAAAAAGACATTTATTTTACAACAACAAGAAATCAGCTTTGTGAAGAATACCTTCACCCAAAACCTTATTGAACAACTTGGCATTATTGAAGTACAAGGTCCGATCTTGAGCCAAGTGGGTAACGGAATGCAAGATAACTTATCTGGTATTGAAAAAGCCGTTCAGGTTAACGTGAAATGTATTCCAAATGCAGTATTTGAAGTGGTGCATTCCCTAGCAAAATGGAAACGCCATACCCTTGCTCGCTTCAATTTTAAAGAAGGCGAAGGCTTGTTTGTTCATATGAAAGCATTACGTCCAGATGAAGACTCTCTTGATCCAACTCACTCTGTTTATGTGGATCAATGGGACTGGGAAAAAGTGATTCCTGAAGGTCGTCGTAATTTTGAATACTTAAAAGAAACGGTAAATTCTATTTATCGTGCTATTCGCTTAACGGAATTAGCCGTAGAAGCACGCTTTGATATTCCTTCAATTCTTCCAAAACACATTACCTTTGTGCATAGCGAAGATTTAGTAAAACGCTATCCAGATTTAAGCAGTAAAGAGCGTGAAAACGCAATTTGTAAAGAATACGGCGCAGTATTCTTGATTGGGATTGGCGGTAAACTTTCAGATGGCAAACCTCATGATGGTCGTGCACCTGACTATGATGACTGGACGACTGAATCTGAAAATGGCTATAAAGGCTTAAACGGTGATATTTTGGTATGGAATGATCAATTAGGCAAAGCATTTGAACTTTCCTCAATGGGTATCCGCGTAGATGAAAGTGCATTACGTTTACAAGTTGGTATAACGGGTGATGAAGACCGTTTAAAAATGGATTGGCACCAAGATTTATTAAACGGAAAATTACCATTAACTATCGGCGGTGGTATCGGCCAATCTCGCTTAGCGATGCTTTTACTTCGTAAAAAACATATTGGTGAAGTACAATCAAGCGTATGGCCAAAAGAAATGCTAGAAGAGTTTGCCCATATTTTATAAGATAGGTATTAATACAAGGATACAAAAAAAACACGATGATTTTTCATCGTGTTTTTTATTATAGCCAGACAAAAGTCTGGCTATAAAAACCATACGCTATGCGTATGGAGTCAAATAGCTTAAGCGATGAACAGAAAAAATCCTCGCTATATAATGAACAAGGCTGACAACCAAAATTCAACATATAGGAGGATTATCATGGTAAGTAAAACCAATGACGATTCAAGTCTATCACACACAAAATGGAACTGTAAGTATCACATTGTATTTATCCCGAAGTACAGAAGAAAAGCAATTTATGGAAAGTTAAGAGCAGATATAGGTCAAATATTGAGGCAGTTATGTGGCTATAAAAATGTGGAGATAATAGAAGCGCATGCAATGCCAGACCATATCCATATGCTCTTAAAAATCCCACCTAAAATATCAGTATCAGGTTTTATGGGCTATTTGAAGGGGAAGTCTGCGCTAATGATTTTTGAAAGACACGCGAACTTAAAATATAGATATGGAAATAGGCATTTCTGGGCGAAAGGATTTTTTGTAAGTACAGTAGGGTTAAATACAAAAGTGGTAGAGGATTATATGAGAAACCAAGAAAAAGAAGATATGGTTCAAGATAATTTATCAACGAAAGAACATGTTGACCCCTTTAAGGGGTAATCAAGGAAATAATTAGACGCGGTTGTCAGCTCTCACAAGCCCCTTGAGGGGCTTGTGAAGTATAGGCCCTTATAGGGGAGCCTAAAAACCGCACGTTTTACGTGCGGATTGTTATTTCAGAAAGCAATAGCAGACTTCATTACTAAAGTGCGGTAATATTTTGGGCTGTTTTTAATTAATGACCGCCGCAGCCACAGCTGCCGTGACCATGTCCGTGCCCGTGACCACCGCCGCAGCATCCGCTGTGCTCGTGATCATGGTCGTGATGGTGATGATGACCACCACAGCCACAACCGTGACCTTCTTCGTCATCATCGTGGTGGTGGCTATGTGCACCGTGAACGTGGCCATGTGCGATTTCTTCTAACGTTGCTTCACGCGTTGCGACAACTTCAACCGTGAAGTGTAATTCTTGACCCGCTAACATGTGATTTCCATCAACCACAACTTCATTACCATCGATTTCAGTAATCACCACTGGAACTGGGCCAATGTCAGTATCCGCTAAGAAACGCATGCCAACTTCAAGTTCATCAACACCTTGGAATACATCTTTTGGTACACGTTGAACCATATTTTCGCTGTATGCACCGTAACCTTCTTCAGGTTGTACACGTACTTCAAATTTGTCGCCAACTTCTTTACCTTCAAGCGCTTTTTCAAGACCGATCACTAAATTATTGTGGCCTTGTAAATATTCTAGTGGTTGATTTGCTGGTGCTTCATCGACCAATACGCCATCTTGTGTGCGAACTTGGTAAGCAATGCTCACCACTACATTTTTTGCTACTTTCATTATGTTTTCCTTATAAAAAAATCGGTTAAAAAAAGTTGTACCATTGTAGCGAAAATTATTCCGCGCGCAATGCAATTCGCGCACTAATGCGCGCTTTTATTTTCTCTTTACCATTTTCAAGATAAGCATCGCTAGAAGAATCCACTGCACTCATATCGGCAGATTTTGCCATCGCCATCATATAAGGTCGTGGGCTCATGGTTTGTTCATTCACGGAGGAGACATCTAAATCTAAAATTTGATAGCCTTTCATATTCAATGAATTTTGAATTAATGTGGCTTTGTTTTTAAATTTATCCAATGCAGCTTGAGTTAATTCATTTTCTAAACTCATTAATTTTTCTGATGAAATAAGTGCATTCGTACTTTCCACCGTCATAACACCATCAAGCTCGCTAATCACTTTGGAGATAGCTTGGAAATCTTTGCTTTCTAATACAAGTTCTACACGATCAATCCAACCAGATTGCTTGCCTTGATTGTTATAACGCACACTGGTATGACGAAAATGATCTTTAATTTCTACCGCACTTTCGTTTTTCGCGATAGAAAGTGCTTTGCTTAATTTCTCATTGATCGTTTTATTTAAGGTTGAAAGTGAAGTACCTTCCGCTTGATAAAAAAGCGTAACCTGTAACAAATCTCGTGAAACTTCTTTTTCGACTTCAGCATTAAAAGAAATAATATTATTTTGCACCGCACTTTGCGGATTATCCGCCAATGCGGGCGCAGCAAAAGGCAACGCCAATAACGCTAAAGAAAGAGATTTTAATTTCATATTGAAACTCCTAAAAAAATAACCGCACTTAATAAGTGCGGTTAAAAAGAATGATTAATGCACACGAGGCTCTTCGACATCCTCGTCATCAAAAAATTCCCCATCATCACCGTATTCATCGTCATCGGCATTCGGGTCTTCAAAATAGGTGCCCCAACCATCATAAATGCCTTTATGTTTTTCTAATAACGGAAGGATTTCTTTTTGTTGCGCATCAATAATTTCCGCTTTTAATTCTACTTCACTGATAATGTCAAAGCAGAAAATTGGTTTGCCATCATCATCTTCAAATTCTTCTGCTTCGGAAACTTCATAACCAGCTTTAAACGCATCTACCGCGATTTTTTCTAACAAATCAAAATCGTGATGAGCAATGTGATGCTCAATAATGTAAAGCGCATCCGGGTCACTACCATCGTTAAGTAAATCAGTGATAATTTCACGGGTTTCTGCTTGTAACTCAGCCAATTTTGACATAATAAAATCCTTCAACAAGAATAAAAGTGCGGTTATTTTAGTGGATAAATCACCAAAAGTCGCATAAAATTTCGCGCAGTTATTTTCTATAAAAAAGAACCCTTAACCATGCTCGAACAACTCCCTTATTTGGCATTAAAAACACCGCCAAAAACCACCGCACTTTTAAAGGCTGAATGTGCGGATTTTATTGTAAAAGAGCATTTAGGCTATGAAATGTCAGGCGAAGGTGAGTTTGTTGCCTTGTATGTACGCAAAACAGATTGCAACACCTTATTTGTTGGCGAAAAATTAGCTAAATTTGCCGGTGTTTCTGAACGCAATATGGGATATGCGGGGTTGAAAGATCGTCGAGCGGTGACAGAACAATGGTTTTGTTTACAAATGCCAGGAATGGAAACGCCCGATTTCAGTCAATTTGAATTAGATGGTGTAGAGATTTTAACGGTTACTCGACATAACCGAAAAATTCGCACGGGTAGTCTTGAGGGAAATTATTTCGATATTTTATTACGCGGTGCAGAAGAATCTGATGAGCTTAAAGCGCGGTTGGATTTTGTGGCAAATTTTGGTTTCCCAAATTATTTTACGGAACAACGTTTTGGCCGGGATGGTCATAACCTCACGCAAGCATTGCGTTGGGCGCAAGGAGAAATTAAGGTAAAAGATCGCAAAAAACGCAGTTTTTATCTTTCCGCCGCGCGCAGTGAAATTTTTAATTTAGTTGTGGCTGCTCGTATCGAAAAGGGCACAACGAATCAAGTTTTGCCAAACGATATTGTGCAATTAGCCGGTTCGCACAGTTGGTTCAAGGCGGATGAAAAAGAAGACTTAAATGCATTGCAAGTGAGGTTAGAAAATCAAGATATTTTACTCACCGCCCCTTTAATTGGCGAAGATGTGTTGGCAGCAAGCAATATTGAAAATGAAATCGTAAATCAACATTCAGTTTTCGATCCTTTAATGAAACAAGAGAGAATGAAGGCAGCGCGTCGTCCATTATTAATGAAAGCAAAAGATTTTTCTTGGGCATTTGAGCCAGAGGGCTTGCGTTTGAAATTTTATTTGCCAGCAGGCAGTTATGCCACGGCATTAGTTCGTGAGTTAGTAAATTATACAGAAGCATAAGGAAGTACAATGCGAATTTTAGTCAGTAATGATGACGGTTTTCACGCGGAAGGCATTCAAGTTTTAGCAACAGAATTAAGAAAAATTGCCGAAGTCATTGTTGTTGCACCCGATCGTAATCGAAGTGCAGCATCAAGCTCGCTCACATTAGTGGAGCCACTGCGCCCACGCCATTTAGACAATGGCGATTATTGTGTGAATGGTACACCAGCAGATTGTGTACATTTAGCGTTAAACGGGTTTTTATCTGGCCAAGTGGATTTAGTGGTATCGGGCATTAATGCGGGTTGTAATATGGGCGATGATACGATTTATTCAGGCACATTAGCCGCAGCCCTTGAAGGTCGCCATTTAGGGCTGCCTGCTATTGCAGTCTCATTAGATGGTCGTCAACATTATGAAACAGCAGCGCGAGTCGTGTGTGATCTCATTCCAAAATTACATCATCAATTATTAAATCCTCGTGAAATTATTAATATTAATGTGCCGGATTTACCTTTTGAAGAATTAAAGGGTTACAAGGTGTGTCGTTTGGGTTACCGTGCGTCGTCTGCAGAAGTCATTAAACAAAGGGATCCTCGTGATGAAACCATTTATTGGATTGGCCCTTCAGCATTACCTAAGGATGAAAGCGAGGGAACAGATTTCCATGCGGTGAAAAATGGTTATGTGTCTATCACGCCAATTCAGGCAGATCTTACTGCACATCATTCACTTTCGGCTTTACAAGATTGGTTAGAGCAGGAATAATGGCGCGTTTTACCAAATAGAGAAGAAATATGAAAATTTTCGGTACGATGTATGATAAAACCATGCAATGGTCAACGCACCGTTTTGCGACTTTCTGGCTCTCTTTTGTTAGTTTTATCGAGGCGATATTTTTTCCTATTCCGCCCGATGTGATGTTGATCCCAATGTCTATGTCAAAGCCAAAAAGTGCGGTGAAATTTGCATTTTATACGGCAATTGCTTCTGTCATCGGTGGGGTTATCGGTTATGCAATTGGTTATTATGCAACGGACTGGGTGGAAAACATTGTACAACAATGGGGATATGGTGCGCATTGGGCAAAAGCCATAAATTGGTTTGAGCAATGGGGCGTATTAGTTGTGTTTGTGGCTGGGTTTAGCCCAATTCCTTACAAGGTGTTTACTCTCTGCTCTGGCGTAATGCAAATGGCATTTTTCCCTTTTGCCATCACGGCATTTGTTTCACGTTTAGCGCGTTTCTTGCTGGTGGCAAAATTAGCCGCGTGGGGCGGTGAAAAATTCGCAGCAAAATTGCGAAAATCTATTGAAATTATTGGTTGGTCAGTCGTTGCGCTGGCTGTCATTGCTTACTTTATATTGAAAAACTAGGATAAAAAATGAATAAATTAGGTCTTATTTTAATGACTGGATTCGTATTAGTTGGATGTGCATCAGAACAAGCAAAAGATCCAGATGCGTTGCCAAACGGCATCATGCAACCAGTAGAAGGCACAGGCGCAGTTGCTGGTGGTAGCTTTATGCCAGAAATTCAAAAAAATACAATGCCAGCGCAAACGAAATAATAAAGGAACAATAAGGAATTACTATGAAAAAATCATTTCTCTTACTCCCTTTGAGTCTTGTTGTATTATCGGCTTGTACTTCTAATTCTCCTGCTCCAATCAGCAATGCTGATGGCAATCTTTCCCCTGGCATCATGCAACCAGTAAATGGCGAAAGTGCGGGTGGTTCTTGGCAACCTGAGATTCAAAAAAACACGGTACCAGCGATGGGCGGCGTACCAACAGGCGTGCAAACTCCACAGCCAAATTTCCAACCAACCTATCAACAGCCTGCCATGCCTGCAGCGCCTGCTCAACCAGCATTCAAACCTGCACAGCCAGCTTTTCAGCCTGCACCAAAACCAGCAGCGCCAACACCAGCTCCAGCGCCAGCTGTGCAAACAAAAACAATCACTAAAACTGTTTCTGATTGCGTAAGTTCGCAACATATTAATGTTCCACGCAATCCAAATACCAATGCACCAGATTATAGCCAAATTGAAAAAGGCTCTTACAAAGGCAATACCTATAAAGTGAACAAAGGCGATACCATGTTCTTAATCGCCTACTTGGCAGGCATTGATGTAAAAGAATTAGCTGCATTGAACAACATGACTGAGCCTTATAGTTTGAGTCTAGGACAAACTTTAAAAATCTCTAATTGTGGTACAAAAACCGTGACAACAACGGTTCCTGTAAAACAACCTGTGGCAGCAACGACAACAACTACTGCGGCTGTACCGGCAACATCTGCAGAACCGGCAGTCACCTATACGCCAGGTGCAAACGGTACGCAAATAGGATCAGATGGCACAATCATTGGCCCAATTAAATCTGGTGCAGGTGTAGCGAATAGCGCACCAGCAATGGTACCGGTTGCGACAACACCAGTTGCTCCTGCTACAACGCCATCAGTACCAACTACGCCAGTAGATAACACCAATAGCACACCGATTAATGCACATGTTGTTGCACCAATTGCATCGAATGTTGCATGGCAATGGCCGACTTCAGGTAATATTATCCAAGGTTTCTCAGATACTGATGGTGGAAATAAAGGAATTGATATTAGTGGTTCTCGTGGACAGGCTGTAAAAGCAGCTGCGTCAGGTCGCGTCGTGTATGCTGGCAATGCTTTACGTGGTTACGGTAATTTAATCATCATCAAACATAATGATGATTTCTTAAGTGCTTATGCGCATAACGACAAAATTCTTGTAACCGATCAACAAGAAGTCAAAGCTGGTCAAGAAATCGCAAAAATGGGTAGCTCCGGTACAAATACTGTGAAGCTTCATTTTGAGATTCGTTATAAAGGTAAATCAGTTGATCCTATTCGCTATTTACCAAGACGTTAAGCTAAGTTATAGAGTGAGGTAAAAATACTGTGGTTTTTACCGCACATTTTTAATGATAAAAAAGAAAATGTCTGAAATTATTATTACTCAAACCCTTGATACCATGGGGCTTCGTTGCCCAGAACCTGTCATGCTTGTACGTAAAAATATTCGTCATTTAAATGAGGGAGAGGTATTGCTTATTATTGCTGATGATCCAGCCACAATGCGTGATATTCCTAGTTTTTGTCAATTTATGGATCATACGTTGTTGCAAAGTGAAGTAGGAACACCGCCATTCAAATATTGGGTGAAGAAAGGAAAATAAAAAAATCGGTCATCATGAAAGGGTGACCGATTTTTTATCTATTTTTTAAAGATTACGTAATGCTTCAATGCGTTTTTCAAGCGGTGGATGGCTCATAAAGAGTTCACTACGTTTGCCATTAATCATGAAAGCATTGAGTGAGCCTTCAAGGTTTTGTGGTTCATGTAATTGTTGTAAACGCTGTAATGCCATAATCATTTTTTCTTTGCCGACAAGGCTTGCAGAACCCGCATCTGCTCGAAATTCACGATAACGTGAGAACCACATTGCAATAATGCTGGCAAGTACGCCAAATACCATCTCTAACACCATTGACACTAAAAAATATAAGCTAGAACTACGCGTTTCCTCACCGTTATTATTACGTGAGCTTGCGACTGCTGTTGCAATAATACGTGATAAGAAAATTACAAAAGTATTTAACACACCTTGTAATAAGGCCATAGTTACCATATCACCATTTGCTATATGAGAAATCTCATGAGCAAGTACGGCTTCCGCTTCGGCTTCTGTCATGTTATTCAATAAGCCAGTACTCACTGCGACTAATGAATTACTTTTTGTTGCACCTGTTGCAAAAGCGTTGACATCTGGTGAATGGTAAATTGCTACTTCTGGCATTGGAATCCCCGCAAGTTGTGCTTGTCGAGCAACGGTGTCCATTAACCAATGTTCTGTTTGGTTACGAGGTTGAGTAATAACTTCGCCATCAACTGAACGCAATGCCATTGTTTTTGACAGAAATAAAGAAATCAAAGATCCGGCAAAACCAAATAGTAAGGCCATAATTAAAATACCACTGGTACTGTTTCCAGCTATACCTGTGACACTTAAAATAATTCCCAACACCAACATAACGGCCATATTGGTAGCAAGGAAAAGAAGAATACGCATCATAATATGTTCTCTCTAAGTTAGGATTAATCTTCCTCTTTTAGTGGGGAAGGGTTATTAAAATTCAAGGTAGAATAGAAATATTTATATAAAAATGCGGTCAGAAACACGCAAGTTTATGACCGCATTTTTGATAATTGGTTGCAGAAGTTATTATTTTCGTATTGCAATGGCTTCAATTTCTAACCCTACATCTTTTGGTAATCGCGCTACTTCTACGCAAGAGCGTGCGGGAAAGTGAGGATGATGATTTTCTTTGAAAAAACGTTCATATTCAGCATTTACTGCTGCGAAGTCATTGAGATCTTTTACAAAAACTGTTGTTTTGACAATATCTGCTACAGTTAAACCTGCTTGTTCAATGATTGCTTTTATATTTTCTAAGGATTGGCGTGCTTGCGCTACGATATCTGTTGGTATATCTCCTGTTGTTGGATTGACAGGAATTTGACCCGATGTAAGTACTAAATTGCCTAAATCAATGGCTTGAACATAAGGGCCAATTGCTGCAGGGGCATGCTCGGTATGAATAATTGTTGTCATGGTTTTCTCCTTGATTGATGAAAGTGCGGAGAAAATTACCGCACTTTTGTTTATTGATCAATTTCTTTTAGCACATCATCAGGAAGTGTCTCTTGATGATCTTCAGATTTTCCATTACTGACCTTGAATTGAAGATTTTGGTAATAAGCCTCGCGAAATGTTACGTATGGATCTTGGGCTTGACGTAATAGCTCTGCGTTATCGAGATTTTTAGCACGGGTATCTACAGCTTGAACACCATATTTAACGAGGGACCATGGCCCGCCTATCCATTCCCAGAAAGGATACATATAAGCGGCATCTACTACGGCACCAGTTAATTGGCGCGGTGTAGTGGCATTATAGATAGGTAAAACAATATATGTGCCAGCATCAACGCCATAGCTTCCAAGTGTTTCACCAAATCCGCGTTGGTGATCAATGCGTAATTCTTTACTTGCACTCGCAAAATCAACAAAACCACCTAAACCAAATATAGTGTTGATCCAAAAACGGTTAAAATGTACAAAGGCTTTTTTCGGTTCACCTTCAATTAATCGGTTTACAAAGCTTACAGGCTCATCAAGATTGTTCGCCATACTTGTAAGGCCTGAAGAAACGCGCTTAGGGACGTAATTATTCCAGCCCTTAGCTACAGGTTCAAGAACATAACGATCCATCACATTATAGTTAAACTTCCACATTGTTCTATTGAACCCTTCAAGGGAGTCATTACGTTCTCCATCAGGTTTATTTGCACATCCTGTTAGTAAGAATGTACCTAAAAGTGCGGCTAAAATTGCTTGTTTTTTCATTCATAATCTCCAGTATAAAATTTGGCTTATTCTACCTAATTTGCCTAGTAACAACAAAATAAATCTGCCGTAAGTAGTTATTTCTTACTGATTGAAATTGATTTTGTAATAAGTTTTGCATATTGAACATAATGTTGCAAAATAAGCAAAAATTAAGATGTGTTTTAGAAAAATGATTGTATTTAATAATATTTCCTTAAAGCGTGGACAAACGGAATTACTCGACAATGCGGTAGCTACGATTACCCCTAAACAAAAAGTTGGTTTAGTGGGTAAAAATGGTTGTGGTAAATCCTCTCTTTTGGCGTTGTTAAAAAAAGAACTTCAGCCAGAAGGCGGAGATGTGACTTATCCATCAAATTGGGCGGTATCTTGGGTGAATCAAGAAACGCCTGCACTGGATGTTTCTGCAATTGATTATGTAATTCAAGGTGATCGAGAATATTGCCGCTTACAGCAAGAATTAGCTTGGGCGAATGAACAAAACGATGGTAATGCGATTGCACGTATTCACGATAGACTTGATGCTATTAATGCGTGGACAATTCGCTCTCGTGCGGAAACACTTTTACATGGTTTGGGCTTTACTCAGGTAGAAACCAGTCATGCTGTGAAATCCTTCTCCGGTGGTTGGCGAATGAGATTGAATTTAGCACAGGCGTTGCTTTGCCCGTCAGATTTATTGTTACTTGATGAGCCGACGAACCACTTAGATTTGGAGGCAGTGATTTGGTTGGAACGTTGGTTAGTGAATTATCAAGGCACATTGGTGCTGATTTCTCACGACCGTGATTTTCTTGATCCGATCGTGAATAAAATTTTGCATATTGAACATCAAAAACTGAATGAATACACCGGTGATTATTCGTCTTTTGAGGTGCAGCGCGCGACTAAACTTGCACAACAGGTTGCGATGTATCGACAGCAACAACAAAAAATTGCTCATTTACAAAACTATATTGATCGCTTTAAGGCAAAAGCGACTAAGGCAAAACAGGCGCAAAGTCGAGTGAAAGCGTTAGAACGAATGGAACTTATTGCACCAGCTTATGCAGATAATCCCTTCACCTTTGCATTTCGTTCCCCTGCTACTTTGCCAAGCCCTTTAGTGATGATTGAACAAGCTAGTGCGGGTTATGGAGAAGGGGAAAGTGTGGTTGAAATTTTGAGTAAAATTAAACTTAATCTTGTGCCAGGTTCACGCATTGGTTTATTGGGGAAAAATGGTGCAGGTAAATCAACTTTGATTAAACTTTTAGCTGGAGAGCTGACCGCACTTTCAGGCAATGTTCAACTTGCTAAAGGTGTACAGCTTGGTTATTTTGCTCAACATCAGTTGGATACGCTTCGTGCGGAAGAATCTGCGCTTTGGCATATGCAAAAAATCGCACCAGAACAAACTGAACAACAGGTACGTGATTATCTTGGTAGTTTTGCTTTTCACGGAGATAAAGTGAATCAAGCGGTGAAGTCCTTTTCCGGTGGTGAAAAAGCGAGATTAGTTTTAGCATTAATTGTATGGCAACGCCCAAATTTGCTGTTATTGGATGAGCCAACTAACCACTTGGATTTAGATATGCGCCAAGCTTTAACAGAAGCCTTGGTTGATTACGAAGGTTCGCTAGTTGTTGTCTCTCACGATCGTCATTTACTACGTAATACGGTAGAAGAATTTTATTTAGTACATGATAAACAAGTGGAAGAATTTAAGGGGGACTTAGACGATTATCAGAAATGGTTAACCGAACAAAATAGTCAATTGATATCCAAATCTAATGATGAAATTGAAGCTACAGAAAATGCTACTTCTAACCAAAATCGTAAAGAACAAAAACGCCGTGAGGCGGAATTACGTCAACAAACCGCACCATTTCGTAAAAAAATTGTTCAGTTGGAAGACAAAATGGATAAGTACTCTCAACAACTTGTAGAGATCGAAAATCAGCTGTCGGATTCAGAGCTTTATAATGCAGAAAATAAAGAAAAATTAACCGCACTTTTGAATGAACAAGTGACAGTGAAAAAGTCGTTAGAAATAGTGGAAGCAGATTGGATGATTGCGCAGGAAACGTTGGAAGGAATGTTGAATCTTTAGATTGAGTTAGGGCGGAAAACTGCCGCCCCATTTTAAAGATATCTTACAAAATTGTTAATAGCTGAGAAAAATCATCGAATACCCAATCTGGGTTGGAATCGCTAATAGGCATGTTATAGTTATACCCATAGGTTAATCCGACAGCGGGGCAACCTGCTGCGTGTGCAGCAAGAATATCATTTTTAGAATCACCAACAAAAAGTATTTGGCGTGGTTCAACACCGAATTTTCCACATAAATAATAAAGTGGCCCTGGATGGGGTTTGATCGCAGGTAGTGATTGTCCACCAAGCATTTCGCTAAATAAATGATCAATACTGAATGCGGCCAAGACAGGTTGAACATGACGTGTTGGCTTATTTGTTACGACTGTAAGCGTATAGCCTTTTTCTTTTAAATTTTCTAAAGTTTCCTTCACATTGGGATATAAACGGCTGATATTGCATAAATTTTCACCGTAGTAAAAATTAAACCGCGCCTTTACTTTTTCAATCTCGGACGCTGTTAATTCTCGACCGCTTTGAGCACAAGCCCAATCTAATGCTCGGGCAATTAAGACAGGTGCACCGTTGCCGATCCAAGTGAGTACTAATTCTTCGGATGCTTGAGGTAAGCTAAATTCAGTTAATGCAGAGTTTACTGATAAGGCTAAATCTGGCAGGCTATTTACTAAGGTTCCGTCTAAATCAAATCCAATAAGTTTAAATTGTGTATTCATTTGTTATCTCTTCTAAAAATATTATTGGGCTTTCACATTTGATAATTGTGTACGCATTTGATCTATTACTTGTCTATAATCTGATTTTCCAAAAATGGCTGAGCCCGCCACAAACATATCAGCACCTGCAGCAGCAATTTCTGCAATATTATCGACTTTAACACCACCATCAACTTCCAGACGAATATCATAGCCACTGTTATCAATAATTTTACGTGCTTGTTGAAGTTTTTGTAAGGTTGCAGGAATAAAGGATTGACCACCAAAACCTGGGTTTACTGACATTAATAATACAATGTCAATTTTGTCTAGCACATAATCTAAATAACTTAGTGGTGTTGCAGGGTTAAAAACTAAGCCAGATTTACAACCGTGATCACGAATGAGTTGTAAAGTGCGGTCAATATGTTCGCTAGATTCTGGATGAAATGTAATATAGTTTGCCCCAGCTTCAGCAAAGTCAGGAATAATTCTATCCACAGGTTTTACCATTAAATGTACATCAATTGGCGCAGTAATCCCATAATCACGTAAGGACTGGCATACTGCGGGGCCAAAAGTAAGATTAGGCACATAATGGTTATCCATCACATCGAAATGAATGACATCTGCGCCAGCATTAAGCACACGTTGTACATCATCTCCAAGTCGAGCAAGATCGGCAGACAAAATAGAGGGGGCAATGAGATAAGGTTTCATGATGATTCTCCATTGAGAAAATAATATCTTTAGTTTACTGATTTGAGATAAAAAAACCAATAAAAAACGACCGCACTTACGATCGTTTTGAAGTAATAATGAACATTTAAAAATAGACAATAAAAAATTATTCTTCATCCTCTTTTGCCCATTCTAATGAGCGTTTAACGGCTTTTTTCCAGCCTTTGTAGCGATGTTCGCGTTTTTCATTGTCGCTGTCTGGACTGAATGTGCGTTCTACACGGGCTTTATCACGAAGCTCGTCTAAATCTTTCCAGAAGCCTGTTGCTAAACCAGCAAGATAAGCGGCACCTAACGCGGTTACTTCTTTCACTACAGGGCGTTCCACATTTACATCTAAAATGTCTGCTTGGAATTGCATTAAGAAGTTATTGTTTGTCGCGCCACCATCCACACGGAGATATTGTAGGCGTTCACCCGAATCTGATTGCATAGCCTCTAAGACATCACGGGTTTGGTAAGCAATAGATTCTAAGGTTGCACGAACAATATGATTACGATTTGCGCCGCGAGAAAGACCAAAAATCGCACCGCGCGCATATGGATCCCAATATGGTGCACCTAAACCCGTGAAAGCAGGAACAACATATACGCCATTACTATCAGTCACTTTTTGTGCGAAGTATTCTGAGTCAAAACTATCGTGAACAATTTTGAGTTCATCACGGAGCCATTGGATTGATGCACCTGCGATAAATACAGAACCTTCTAAGGCATATTCTGGTTCACCTTTTGCATTACAAGCAATAGTTGTGAGTAGTCCATTTTTGGATGTAATGGCTTTGTTACCTGTGTGGAGCAACATGAAGCAACCAGTGCCGTAAGTGTTTTTGGCTTGACCAGCATGTACGCAAAGATGTCCGTAAAGAGCAGCTTGTTGGTCGCCCGCAATCCCTGCAACAGGAATACGAACACCGCCTTTACCACCGATATTGGTTTGGCCGTAAATTTCAGAAGAGTTGCGTACTTCAGGTAACATTGAACGTGGAATATTCAAGATTTCAAGCATCTTGTCGTCCCATTGTTTGGTATGAATGTTGAATAACATGGTACGAGATGCGTTGGTGTAATCGGTTACGTGCACTCGGCCTTGAGTCAGTTTCCATACAAGCCAAGTATCAATGGTACCAAATAATAATTCGCCACGTTCTGCTTTTTCTCGAGCACCTTCAACGTTATCCAAAATCCATTTTACTTTTGTACCAGAGAAGTAAGGGTCAACCACTAAGCCAGTGGTATTACGAATGTATTCTTCATGACCATCGGCCTTTAATTTATCGGTAATGTCTGCAGTACGGCGGCATTGCCATACAATAGCGTTGTAAACAGGCGTACCAGTTGTTTTTTCCCATACAATGGTGGTTTCACGTTGGTTGGTGATACCGATAGCGGCGATTTCATCAGATGTAATGCCTGCTTTTGCAACGACTTCGTTTAAGGTTGAACTTTGAGTTGCCCAAATTTCCATTGGGTTATGTTCTACCCAGCCTGCTTGAGGGTAAATTTGTGTAAATTCACGTTGTGCAATTTCAACCACATTCGCATTATGATCTAATAATACTGCGCGAGAGCTTGTTGTGCCTTGGTCTAATGCAATGATGTATTTTTTGTCTGTCATAGTATTGCTCCTTCAAATAATTATTCGCAGCCGCAATTACAAGGTAAATTGCCGCCAATTGCTTTTTTGTATAACCATGCACCAGCTAATGCGCCTAAAACAGGTGCAACCATTGGAACGATAAAATAAGGGATTTCGCGTCCGCCAGTTAAAGCGAGTTCGCCCCAGCCAGCGAGATAAGCAAAGAATTTTGGTCCGAAGTCACGTGCTGGATTCATGGCAAAACCTGTCAATGGGCCCATAGCACCGCCGAGAACTGCGATTAATACACCAATTAATAATGGGGCAAGTGGACCACGAGGCACACCGTTTCCATCGTCAGTTAATGCCATAATTAATGCCATAAGAATTGCAGTAATCACGAATTCTACAGCAAAGGCTCCACCAATGCTTAAACTTGGATGAGGGTAAGTGGAGAATGTACCCGCAAGGCTTAAACTTTCTTGTGTACCACGAACAATATTGTGGGCTGTTTCATAATCGATAAAAACATTGCGGTATAAGGCATAAACTAATGCTGCAGCAAAGAATGCGCCGAGCATTTGTGAAATGATGTAAGGAATTACTTTTTTGCCATCAAAGCAAGCAAATTTCCAAAGGGCAATGGTTACTGCTGGGTTTAAATGTGCACCAGATAACCCTGCTGTTGCATATACTGCAAGTGCAACGCCCATCCCCCACATAATGCTGATTTCCCACAAGCTAAAACTAGCGCCTGCTACTTTTAGTGCTGCAACGCAGCCCACACCAAAGAAAATCAATAAGGCTGTACCTAAAAACTCGCCAATACAGTTCGCTTTTAATGATTTATCCATAGATCACTCCTTAGAAGTGCGGTTGAAATAAAGGGTGTTTTCCCTAAATAAAGGGGAAGAAGAATTTATTAAAAAAGAATACGGAGTGTTTTGAAATAGCCTCCTTATTTGAATTCTAGATTAGAACACCTAGATTGATTATGATGTTACTCTGTTAGAGTAGATTTTTAGTTTCTACGATATAGAAACCTAGTTAACCGTGGGTATGTTTACCCACGGTTATGAGGGATATTATTTTTTCCCTTTTAAGAATTCCACGCCCGTATCTGGGAAATCAGTAAATACGCCTGTTGCACCTGATTTATTCAATAATGCATCGTACATTTGATTTACATCTGTGAAGAATTCTGGCAATGCGTCTTTACGCACTGTGTATGGATGAAGTTCAACTTTGTATTGAGCAAGCTCTTTTACTAATGGTGTGTATACAATGTTGCCTGGTTTAGATTGTTCTTTATCTACTAACATATACCAACCTGGACCAACACCATCAGCATATTTCACCACTTCTGCCATTGCACCTGGTTTAAACATCCAATCGTAATCGTAGTTTACCCATTTACCTTTCGCATCTTTTTCTTGCGTTTCTTTCCAATCTGTATAAGCCACTAATTGAACTAATTTCAAATCCATGCCCATTTTGGGAAGTAATTCTGTTTTGATACGTTTTAACTCATTAAAGTCGAAAGTTTGTAAGTAAACCATATCGGTTTTCTTATCATAGCCATATTTTTTCAACACTTTGAGCGTTTCAGCGGCAATATCTTTACCATTTTGATGGTGAAACCAAGGTGCTTTGATTTCTGGATAAATCCCTACTTTTTTGCCAGTAGATTTTTCTAAGCCTTGGATAAATTCAATTTCATCTTCAAAGGTGTGAATTCTGAAGTGTGATTTCCAAAGTGGGAAACGACCAGGATAAACTTGTGCTTGTTTGCCATCTTTGGTTTCAAAGTTTTCTGTCATTTCTAAACTTTGAATTTCTTTTAAGGTAAAGTCGATGACATAGTAACGACCATCTTTACGGTGACGATGTGGGAATTTTTTCGCTACATCAGTCAAGCCATCTAAAAAGTGATCGTGAATAACCACTAAACGACCATCCTTAGTCATGGCTAAATCTTGCTCTAAATAATCAGCATGTTGTGCAAACGCAAGTGCTTTAGATTCTAAAGTATGCTCTGGTAAATAACCGCTAGCACCACGGTGAGCAATAATAATTTTGTCTGATTTCATTTGGGTGTTTGCCATGCTTGATGAATGGCTGCTGCAACCTGCTAGCACGCCAGCTGCTAATAGAGAAAGTGCTAAAGTTTTAAGTTTCATAAGTATTTTCTCCTTAAGAGTGCGGTAAATTTTTATGGGTTTTTTAGATTTTAGTTACAAAAAAGGCGACTAAGCAATTTGCTCGCCGCCTTTTTTAAGCTAATTATTTAGTACCGTAAGTATCGCCTAATTTCGCTTTGTGTTTTCCTTCTTCAACCATTACGATTAAGAGTAATAACACCGCTAATACGCCACCGCCGATCATTACGTAGAAACCACCGTCCCATCCGTAATGTTGAGCAGCCCAACCGATAACTGCAGATGCAGAAACTGTACCACCTAAGTAACCGAATAAACCGGTGAAACCTGCTGCAGTACCTGCTGCTTTTTTCGGTGCTAACTCAAGAGCATGTAAACCGATTAACATTACAGGACCATAGATTAAGAAACCGATTAAAGTCATTAAAATGAAGTCAGTTAATTGGTATGGGTTTTGATACCATGCGCTATAGTTTGCTAATTCAGCTTCTGGTGTAGCTGGGTTCATCCAGTATGCAACAACCGCTGCAGTGGTTAAGATCATGAAGATGAAACCGGTTAAACCACGTTTACCTTTGAATACTTTATCTGATACCCAACCACATAATAAAGTACCTGGAACCGCTGCTAATTCATAGATTGTGTATGCCCATGCGGTACCCTTGATGTTGAAGTGTTTTACTTCACTTAAGTAAACCGGAGACCATTTTAATACGCCGTAGCGGATTAAGTATACGAACACGTTAGCAAGTGCGATGTACCATAACAATTTGTTTTTCAATACATAAGTTACGAAGATCTCTTTTGTGCTTAAATCGTTTTCGTAAGTTTTTTCGTTATAGTCATCAGGGTAGTCATTACGCCATTTTTCGATTGATGGTAAACCACAAGATTGTGGAGTATCACGCATTACGAAGTAAACTGGAATTGCACAGATCATTGCTGCAATACCAGGATAGTATAGGGATTGTTGCCAAATATCTTTTGCTTGTGCTTCGATACCATGAGTGCTGAAGAAGACGGCACTTGCTAATAGCACCATTGCACCAGGCATCATACCACCAATATTGTGTGCTGTATTCCAGATAGATACGATAGTACCGCGTTCTGATTTAGACCACCAGTGTACCATTGTACGACCACATGGAGGCCATCCCATACCTTGGAACCAACCATTTAAGAAGATCATCGCCCACATGATAGCGATGCCAGAGGTTGCCCATGGGAATAGGCCCATTAAGGTCATACATAAACCAGATAGTAATAGACCAAATGGTAGGAATACGCGAGGGTTAGAACGGTCAGACATACCAGCCATGACGAATTTTGATAAACCGTAAGCAAGACCAGCTGCAGAACCGATTACACCAAGCTCAGCTTTTGTATAAAGACCAGCTTGAATTAAACCAGGTTGTGCTAAGTCAAAGTTTGCACGCACGAAATAGTATGCGGCATAACCAAAGAAGATCCCTGCGAATACTTGCCAACGTAAGCGTCTATACGTGGAATCAATTTTTTCCGCTGGAAGTTCCGCAATATGCGGAGCGGGTTTAAATGGACCAAACATAATTTTTCTCCAACTTTGTAATTATGTGTTATTGAAATTTACCCTTCAGATAGTAAGGGATGTGGTGCATCATAAAAGAAAATAAAAAATAAGAAAGTAGTAAAATGCAAAAATGTGAAGTGTTTCACAAAAATTTTACTTTGTCTGAGCGAATGCGAAAATTATTGTGATCAACTTCACAAATTCATTTTCTTTTCCGCTCAAAATGTTGTTAATTTAAGCATACTTAAATACAATACTCTCTGTATTTTTTATATTACTTTTTTGTTAAATTTTGGGAATTGGGGGTAAACATGGGATTATCGCCTAGCATGTACAAAGATGTTGGAGATTTTTCGCCACTCAGTACCGATGTCATTATTATCGGTGGTGGCGCAACCGGTGCAGGTATTGCGCGTGACTGTGCACTTCGTGGTATTGATTGTATTTTATTGGAACGCCGCGATATTGCGACCGGTGCGACAGGACGTAACCACGGATTATTACACAGTGGCGCACGTTATGCCGTGAACGATCAAGAATCTGCTGAAGAATGTATTAAAGAAAACCGTATTTTGCGCAAAATTGCGCGTCATTGCGTAGATGAAACGGAAGGCTTATTTATCACTTTGCCTGAAGATTCTCTCGACTATCAAAAAACCTTCCTTGAGAGTTGTGCAAAATCTGGAATTGATGCGCAAGCCATTGATCCTGACTTAGCTAAAATTATGGAGCCTTCTGTAAATCCAGATTTAGTGGGCGCTGTTGTTGTGCCAGATGGTTCGATTGACCCATTCCGTTTAACAGCTTCTAATATGATGGATGCGACAGAAAATGGCGCAAAAATGTTTACTTATTGCGAAGTAAAAAATTTGATTCGTGAAGGTGGAAAAGTAATTGGTGTGAATGTGTACGATCATAAAAATCGTAGAGAACGCCAATTTTTTGCACCACTTGTTGTGAATGCTGGTGGTATTTGGGGACAAGGGATTGCGGAATATGCTGATCTCAAAATCAAGATGTTCCCCGCGAAAGGTGCATTGCTCGTAATGGGCCATCGTATTAATAAACTTGTAATTAACCGCTGTCGTAAACCAGCTGATGCGGATATTCTTGTTCCAGGCGACACAATTTGTGTTATTGGTACAACATCAAGTCGTGTTCCTTATGATCAAATCGATAACATGCAAGTGACGCCAGAAGAAGTGGATATTCTTTTCCGTGAAGGTGAAAAACTCGCACCGAGCTTGCGTCATACTCGCGTATTACGTGCTTATGCTGGGGTGCGTCCATTAGTTGCAAGTGATGATGATCCATCAGGTCGTAATGTGAGCCGTGGTATTGTGCTACTTGACCACGCAGAACGTGATGGCTTAGATGGTTTTATTACTATCACTGGCGGTAAGTTAATGACTTATCGTTTGATGGCTGAATGGGCGACCGACCTTGTTTGTAAAAAACTCAATAAAACGGCACGTTGTGTCACTGCGGAGCAACCTTTGCCAGGCTCTACTGAAAGCCGTCAAGAGACCAATCAAAAAGTCATTTCATTACCAAGTACTATTCGTTATTCTGCTGTGTATCGTCATGGTTCACGCGCTACTCGTTTGCTTGAAAAAGAACGTTTAGATCGTTCAATGGTGTGTGAATGTGAAGCGGTAACTGCAGGAGAAGTCCGCTACGCGATTGATGAACTGGGTGTAAATAATATTGTGGATTTACGTCGCCGTACACGTGTTGGTATGGGGACTTGCCAAGCTGAGCTTTGTGCATGCCGTGCTGCAGGCTTAATGAACCGTTTTGAAGTGGCAACACCAACTCAATCAACCACTCAACTTTCTGCCTTTATGGAAGAACGCTGGCGAGGTATTGAGCCAATTGCTTGGGGTGAAGCTATTCGTGAGGCCGAATTTACATCTTGGATGTATGGTAGCGTATTAGGTTTAAATGATGTGAAACCACTTGATGAACAAGCACAACAAGGGACGGATAGCAATGAATTTTGATGTAGCCATTATTGGCGGTGGTTTGGCGGGTTTAACCTGTGGCATCGCCCTTCAACAACGCGGCAAACGTTGCGTGATTATCAACAACGGTCAAGCAGCCATTGATTTTGCATCCGGCTCTTTAGATTTATTAAGCCGTATGCCATCAACCAAAAATGGAGAAGGTCGCGCGGTAGAAAATTTAAAAGAAAATATCACCGCACTTCGTAATGAATTGCCAGCCCATCCTTATAGTTTATTGGGCGCAGAGAAAGTGCTTGCTAAAGCACAAGATTTTGAACGTTTAGCCAATGAATTAAATCTTGATTTACTTGGTTCTACGGAAAAGAACCATTGGCGTGTAACAGGCTTAGGCAGTTTACGTGGTGCGTGGCTTTCACCAAATAGTGTGCCAACTGTACAAGGCAATGAACGTTTTCCGCATAAACGTATTGCAGTGCTTGGTATCGAAGGTTATCACGATTTTCAACCTCAACTTTTAGCGGCGAATTTGGTGTTAAATCCACAATTTGAGCATTGTGAGGTGACCAGTGGTTTCTTAAATATTCCACAATTAGATGAACTTCGCAAAAATGCTCGTGAGTTCCGTAGTGTAAACATCTCTCAACTTCTAGAGCACAAACTTGCGTTCAATGATCTCGTTAAAGAAATTATTGAATCAGCGCAAGGCGCAGATGCCGTATTTTTACCGGCTTGTTTTGGTTTAGAAAACCAAGAATTTATGACCGCACTTCGTGATGCAACTAAGCTCGCATTATTTGAATTGCCAACGTTGCCACCATCATTACTCGGTATGCGTCAACGCATTCAATTACGCCGTAAATTTGAATCCCTTGGCGGTTTAATGATTAACGGTGATAGTGCATTGAGTGCAACATTTGAAGGAAATCAAGTACGTTGTATTAACACTCGCTTGCTCGAAGATGAAGAAATTATCGCTGATAATTTCGTACTAGCTTCAGGAAGTTTCTTCAGTAAAGGACTCATTTCTGAATTCGATAAAATTTATGAGCCGGTTTTTGAATCCGATATTATCGGTGTTGAAGGGTTTAACGATAAAGATCGTTTCACTTGGACTGCTCATCGTTTTGCTCATCCACAACCCTATCAATCTGCCGGTGTGGCAATTAATGCCCAATGCCAAGTGCAAAAGAGCGGTCAATATTTAACGAATTTATATGCCGTTGGTAATGTGATTGGTGGGTTTAATGCCCTTGAGCTTGGTTGTGGTTCGGGTGTGGCTGTTGTAACTGCCTTGGCGGTTGCTGACGAAATCTTGGCGAAATAAGGGGGAATAATATGGATAATAATATTCAACGACTCATTGATAGTGCAAAACAATCCCTTAATTCACCTGAAAGCCATAAATATATCGACGAAAGTTTTGAAAGCTGTATTAAATGTACGGCTTGTACCGCTGTTTGTCCGGTTTCACGCAACAATCCGCTTTATCCTGGTCCAAAACAATCTGGCCCAGATGGTGAGCGTTTACGCTTAAAATCTGCTGAACTTTACGATGAAGCACTTAAATATTGTACCAACTGTAAACGTTGTGAAGTGGCTTGTCCGTCTGATGTGAAAATCGGTGATTTAATTGTGCGTGCACGTAATAACCACTTAGCACAATCTAAAAAACCGTTAATGAATAAATTGCGTGATGCGATTTTAAGTAACACTGATGTCATGGGGAAAATCAATACGCCATTAGCGCCGATTGTAAACACTATCACAAGCCTAAAAGCTACCAAATTTATGTTGGAAAAAACGCTTAAAATTAGTAAAGAACGTACTTTACCTAAATATGCGTTTGGCACGTTTCGTAGCTGGTATATGAAAAATGCGTTACAAGACCAACAAAAATTTGAGCGTAAAGTCGCGTATTATCATGGTTGCTATGTGAACTATAATAATCCGCAGCTTGGTAAAGAATTCCTTAAAGTGTTCAATGCGATGAACATTGGAGTGATGTTACTAGAAAAAGAAAAATGCTGTGGTTTACCATTAATGGTGAACGGTTTCCCAGAACGTGCACGTAATATCGCACAGTTCAATACCGATTACATTGGAAAAATGGTAGATGAAAATGGACTAGACGTGATCAGTGAAGCATCAAGTTGTTCACTTAATCTGCGTGATGAATACCATCATATTTTAGGTATTGACAATGCTAAAGTGCGTCCGCATATTCATATGGTGACACCATTCCTATACCAACTTTTCAAAGAAGGTAAAACATTACCGCTGAAACCGCTCAAACTCAGAGTGGCTTATCATACCGCTTGTCACGTAGATAAGGCGGGCTGGGCACCTTATACTTTGGAAGTGTTGAAAAAAATTCCTGGTTTAGAAATCATTATGTTACCTAGCCAATGCTGTGGTATTGCTGGGACTTACGGTTTTAAATCGGAAAACTATGAAGTTTCACAATCTATTGGTAAAACCCTATTCGATAATATTAACGAAGGTGGGTTTGATTACGTCATATCTGAATGCCAAACCTGTAAATGGCAAATTGATATGTCATCCAATGTGACCTGTATTCACCCATTAACCTTACTCTGTATGTCGATGGATACTTAGTTAAGAAAATGTTACACCTTAATCATCTATATTCTGGATTAAGGTGTAATAAATCGAATGATAGAATAGTACCGCGCTATTTCGTTTAATTCTTTTGCTTTCCTACACCTCAAGTGGTAAATTACCTGGTAAATTTTGCTGTTCTGGTAAGGACGCCGCTTGGAATATAATCTTGAACGAGCCAAACAATGGGTAAAGGCTTTAGATAAACGTCGTTTTGAACGAGCGTTACTGGGTTCTGGCGATGCGTTTCAACATGTGTTATCAATAGTTCCTTTACTTTTACAGAGTAATCACCCACAGCTTCCTGGCTATGTCATTCATGCTCCATCAGGGGTTTCCGGTTTCCATATTTCTGATTATCAAAAGCGATGGCTTGTTAATGAATACGGTATTAATTATGCCGATTGTAAATATATAAATCATCAAAGTGCGGTAAATTTTCGATCTGTTTTGCCTCCTATTTTAGGTGTGTATGTGATGGGGAGTTTTGGTTCTATTAGCCAAACTTCATCTTCTGATTTAGATACTTGGATTTGTGTCCGTGATGGACTTAGTTCAGATGAATGTGCGCTTCTCACCAAAAAAGCTAAACGTATTTCTGAATGGGCTACTCAGTTTAATGTAGAAATTAATTTCTATTTAGTAGATCAACAACGCTTTCGCCATGAACATTATGCTGATTCACTCACCGCTGAAAATAGTGGATCCGCACAGTATATGTTGCTGTTGGATGAATTTTATCGGTCAGCAGTTCGTTTAGCGGGTAAACCTTTGTTATGGCTACATTTATGGGTTGAAAACGAAAAGGATTATGAAAAAGAAGTTGAACGACTGATTGAATCTGGGGAACTCGATCCAAATGATTGGGTTGATTTTGGCGGTTTAGGTCAATTCTCGGCAAGTGAATATTTTGGGGCTAGCTTATGGCAGCTTTATAAAGGAATTGATTCTCCTTATAAATCAGTACTCAAAATTTTACTACTAGAAGCTTATTCTAAAGAGTATCCCAATACCTGTTTAATTGCACGCACCTTTAAACGCGATTTACTTTCAGGTTGTGCTAATCCAGATCACCATTTTGATCCTTATATTGCTATCCTTTCAAAAGTTACTCAATATTTAACTGCACTTTCTGAATTTAAGCGCCTTGATTTTGTACGTCGTTGTTTTTATGTGAAAGCAACGAAGGATCTTGCGCTTTACCAAGCAGATAATTGGCGTATCCGTTATATGGAAATTTTGGCACGGGAATGGGAATGGTCTGATGAAACTGTACAATTCCTTAATTGTCGTCCACTCTGGAAAATCAAAGCAGTCAAAGAAAATCATGATAATGTGGTGAAGTTTTTGATGTTGAGTTACCGTAACTTAGTTGAGTTTGCTCGAAAACATCGAATTCACTCAAGTGTTGTACCACAAGATATTAATATTCTTTCACGTAAACTTTATACGGCCTTTGAAGCAATTCCGGGTAAGGTCACTTTACTCAACACTCAAATTTCCCATAATTTGTCGGAAGATCATATTACCTTCTTAGAAGTAAGAGGAAATAAGCATTTTAAAGATGGCTGGTATCTTATTAATCAGTCACCAAATCATATTATGTTTTCTAAAGAGCGAGTGATTGAATATGGTGAGAGCTTAAATAAACTCGTCGCATGGGCATATTTTAATCGTCTTTTAACTGAGAAGACGCACTTATCTATTTTCAGTAAAAAGGTTAGTTCAGCAACATTGCATCGTTTTGTAAGTAATCTTCGAGTAGCATTTCCAAGTACTGTCGCGCCTCAACCAAGTAATAGTGATTTATTAAATCAGTGTGAAATTCGTAGTTTGTTTATTGCTATTAATCTGACGGTAGATCCAACAGCGAATGTAGAAGAAGTATTAACAGATATTTCATCAAGAGATTTATTTAGTTTTGGTGCAATGGAGCAAAGCCTTGTAGGAAGTATTGATTTTACTTATCGTAATATTTGGAATGAAATTCGTACCCTTCATTTTGAAGGTCAAAATGCGATTTTGCTTGCTCTAAAAGTGCTTTCTAACAAAATTTATCGTGGAGTGAATCGACCTGATTCGATTCAAGTATATTGTTATAGCAAACGTTATAGACAAGATTTATGCCAGCTTGTTAGTGGGTTAGTTAATCGTTGTGTGAGTATTCAGGTTGGAGAGACATCATTAAGTCATTCCTCTCGTTTACGTGTTGCCGGTAAAAATTGGCAATTCTTCTTCGAAGAGCGTGGTATCACTTTACAAGAAATCCAGAGTGATTCAGCTCTTGATGATATAAAAAGTGCGGTAGATTTTGATGAAGTTTTACAAAATCCTATTAAGGATAGTGAAATGAGCCAAGAGAGCCGTTGTTATCCAGCAGAAATGGATGCATTTGCTCGAGAAGGTTTCTTACAGTTTTTCTTTGAAGATAATCCAGATCACAGTTTCAATGTTTATATTTTAGATGAAACTAATCGTCTTGAAATTTATCGCCGATGTGATGGTGAAAAGGATGATAAAGTGCGTGAGATTAATCAACTTTACCAAAATGCTAAGCATGAGGGAGATAATAATCCTTATAATATCATTTTGCGTAATTTTAATTATCCGCAATTTTATCAATTACAAAATGGTGAAAAAGGAAGGGTGATAGTGCCTTTTCAATTTCGTTTAGCTAATGTTTAGTTGATATTGCGTTATAATTTTTGTTGAATAAATTAAGATATGGCCAGGCTTGCCAATAAAATGGGCGGAGAAAGGGGATATAATATGACATTAGAGGTATGGCAGTACATCCGTCAAGAGGCCAAAATGCTCGCAGAGCATGAGCCTATGTTAGCAAGTTTCTTTCACTCTACTATTTTGAAACATCAAAATCTTGGTAGTGCGTTGAGTTATTTACTTGCTAATAAATTAGCGAATCCTATTATGCCAGCGATCTCTTTACGAGAAATCATTGAAGAAGCCTATCAAGCTAATCTTTCAATTATTGATTGTGCAGCAAGTGATATTAAAGCTGTGCGTCAGCGCGATCCAGCGGTGGAATTGTGGACTACGCCATTACTTTATTTAAAAGGTTTCCATGCTATTCAGAGTTATCGGATTACACATTATTTGTGGAATCAGAATCGAAAAGCGCTTGCGCTTTATTTGCAAAATCAGATTTCAGTAGCCTTTGATGTAGATATTCATCCTGCAGCTAAAATTGGTCATGGCATCATGTTTGATCATGCCACAGGAATTGTCGTAGGGGAGACCTCTATAATTGAGAATGATGTGTCTATTTTGCAAGGCGTAACACTTGGCGGAACAGGTAAAGAATCCGGTGATCGTCATCCAAAAGTACGCGAGGGCGTGATGATTGGTGCTGGTGCTAAAATTTTAGGTAATATCGAAGTAGGAAAATATGCCAAAATTGGGGCTAATTCAGTTGTGCTTCATCCTGTACCAGAATACGCGACAGCTGCTGGGGTACCGGCGAGAATTGTTGGGCAAGATAAAGCTGCAAAACCTGCATTTGATATGAACCAATATTTTATTGGACTTGATGATGGTATGAATTTAAATATTTAGAAAAGTAAAATGATAAATAAAGATACTCAACTCTGTATGTCGTTGTCAGGACGACCAGGTAATTTTGGAACCACATTTCATAATTATTTATATGAAAAGTTAGGATTAAATTTCATTTATAAAGCCTTTACGACACAAGATATTGAACATGCAGTGAAAGGTATACGAGCATTAGGTGTTCGTGGTTGTGCTGTTTCTATGCCGTTTAAAGAAAGTTGTATGCCTTTTTTAGATGAAATCCATTCTTCAGCAAAAGCGATAGAATCAGTAAATACTATTGTGAATGATGATGGTTTCTTACGTGCTTATAACACAGATTATATTGCTATTGTAAAATTAATTAAGAAATATCAACTAAATAATTATGCATCCGTGATTGTACAAGGCAGTGGTGGGATGGCGAAGGCCGTTGTTGCTGCATTTAAAAATAAGGGCTTTGAGAAGGTTAAAATTTATGCTCGCAATGCAAAAACAGGGAGATATTTAGCCGCACTTTATGGTTATGAATATATTGATTCGTTGGTAAATCAGTGTGCAGAAATTTTGGTAAACGTTACCCCGATAGGCATGAAAGGTGGAAAAGAAGAAACTGAGTTGGCTTTTCCACAATCTATGATTAATTCTGCAAATATCGCTTTTGATGTTGTTGCTATTCCGGCTGAAACCCCCTTTATCCGTTATGCAGAATCTAAAGGGAAAAAGGTTATTTCAGGTACTGAGGTTATTGTTTTACAAGCGGTTGAACAATTTGAACTTTACACGCATCAGCGTCCAAGTAATGAATTAATAGAAGAAGCGGCTGCATTTGCAAGAACAAGAAGTTAAATAAAATCTCCATTAAATAACATTTAATGGAGATTTTTTATCAACTACTATTAATAAAGCAGACTATTTACCATCCCATGCTTGTACGGCATCTAGACGTGCTTTAATTTGGCCTTGGGTATCTTTTTTAAAGTAACCGTCAGCTAATCCACCTTCCCAGCCACCGTAATTTGCATTAGGTAATACAATAAAGGTTTTACCAAATTTAGCCTGATTTTGTTGTACAAATGAACGACGTTCATTGTTACTTTTTCCGTAGACTGTATCACCAAAATCGTCTAGGTTATCGCCAGCGTAAAGAACAATCTCATAGCCTTGTTTTTCAATCTCGGCAAAACGCGCAGCTTTAGCAGATTTATCTTTTTTAAAGTAAAAGGATGAATCATCTAAGCCTTTAAAGCCAAGACGTTTCATATCGTCAATAGTACCGGTTCTTTCTGTGCTATCTTTACGGTTAGTCACGTAAAACATTTTACCGTTATGTGAATTTACATAATTATTAAATTCTACTGCGCCAGGGATTGCTCGGGATTGGCGAGCTTCAACCCAACGCGTCCAATCTTTTCCATCAAATGGTTTATTGTTTTTTACTTGCCAACCAGCATAAAGGCTGTTATCTAACATGGTTTCATCTAAATCAACAACAACCGCTTTTTTCTTTCCTTTAGTAACTTTTGCGTGATCAAAGGCAACTTTTGCTGCATTGTACGCTTGATAAGCTAATGCTTGGTATTCACCCGAATCTTGCATCCAGTTTAATCCAAGAACAGCTTGTTGTTGCAATTGTGCATTAGCATGTTCCTTTGAATCCATTGAATGAGTACTACATCCAGCGAGAACAAAAGCAGAAATTGCAGCAAGTGCGGTCATTTTTAAGGTTGTTTTCATGTTAAATTATTCTCCATATTAAGGCAGTTAAATACTGTGGGGAGTATATCAAGTCTTTTGGTTTTTTACTTCATCTTCTCTGAATATCTCTTTAGTTTGTGATATGGATCACATTTTTTCTTTTCATTTTGTGACGAATATGTACAGCATTTTTTTATGCTATCGCCTTTCCTCTTTTTTCACGGTAAACTATCAGCATTTTTTCTTGTATAAGATAAAGATTATGCGACTTTTGATTCTTATTCTTTTCGCTATATTGGCACTGTTTCAATATGATTTATGGTTTGGGCGCAATGGATTTTGGGATTATCGTGAAACTGCGGTAAAAATTGTAGAAAATCATGCTGAAAATGAAAAACTTTCTCAGCGTAATCAACGTATTAATGCGGAGATTCAAGGATTAACAAAGGGGTTTGAATCGATTGAAGAACGAGCAAGGATGCAGCATGGTATGGTAAAAGAAAATGAAGTGTTTTATCACATTGTGAAAGAGAATAAATAATGGATCGTCCAATTGTTGTTGTATTACCTGCAGCTGGAGTAGGCTCGCGTATGCAAGCGGATAAACCAAAACAATACCTAGCGTTGTTAGGTAAAACGTTGTTAGAACATACGCTTGATATCATGCTAACTCATACAGCGATTTCAAAGATTATATTAGTCGTGAGTAAAGATGATCCTTATATAGCCAATTTATCACTTTCACCTAAAATTCAATTGGTAGAAGGTGGTGAAACGAGGGCTGAATCAGTGCTAAATGGTTTGAATGCAATTTGTGATAAAAATGCTTGGGTACTAGTACATGATGCGGCTCGCCCTTGTTTACAGCATACTGATATTGATAAATTATTAACCATTGATGATGAACAGGGGGCAATTTTAGCAATTCCCGTAACAGACACAATTAAGCGTTCAGACAATCAACAACGTATAGTTATGACTGAAGATCGTAGTCAGCTTTGGCAGGCACAAACACCACAATTTTTTCAAGTGGATCGCTTGAAAAAAGCACTTTCTACAGCCCTGCAGCAAGGGGTTCAAATTACGGATGAGGCTTCTGCAATGGAGTATGCGGGTTTTCGACCACACTTGGTGGCTGGTCGTAGTGATAATTTGAAAGTCACGCGTCCTGAGGATTTGGCTCTAGCTGAATTTTATTTAACAAGGAATAAATTATGATGAGAATTGGACATGGGTTTGATGTTCATGCTTTTGGAGAGAATCGCCCATTAATTATCGGTGGTGTAGAAGTACCATATCACACTGGTTTTATAGCACATTCGGATGGCGATGTGGCTTTACATGCCTTGACTGATGCAATTTTAGGCGCGGCAGCACTAGGTGATATTGGCAAACTTTTCCCTGATACAGATATGCAATATAAAAATGCAGATAGTCGTGGTTTATTACGTGAAGCTTTTCGTCAGGTTCAAGAAAAGGGATATAAAATTGGGAATGTTGATGTAACTATTATCGCTCAGTCACCCAAAATGCGCCCATATATTGATGCAATGCGTGTAAAAATTGCTGAGGATTTACAATGTGATATTGATCAAGTCAATGTAAAGGCCACGACCACGGAAAAATTAGGTTTTACAGGGCGAAGTGAAGGCATCGCCTGTGAGGCCGTTGCATTGTTAGTATAGTGATATATCGTAAGTGCGATAGCGCGCCTAAAAGAATTTTATCGTATTTCAAATTTTGTGATCTAGATCACAGTTTCTAAAAGTGAAAAGTCATACCATATATCTGCACAGTAAGTTTGTTGTCAATGAAGCAAGCTATAAATCAAGATTTAGGCACAAGAATGGACGTTTGTGCCATTTGGCATAGAGCTGTGCATCTTGCCTATTGGGTTTGGCGGACTGTTGTCTGACATTCCCGAACGATATCCTAATCAGTGAAATGATAACGAGTGAGTCGCTCACCTTTATTATGAAGTGGCCATTGATGATAGGACAACATCCATAACTGGATGTGGGGCAAATGGAGGGCTTCAGTCCGCTTCTTTGTCCACCAACCTTGTTGTTAGGTGTGATATTGTTAGTTGTTGTTGGCTAATGGAATGTTTATATGGGGTATAACGATGTAACCATTCCATTAGTCAAACTATCTCAAATTCTAATTTTTATTAATCAATTAGTCATCTTTGTAATTCTAATTTTATTTGATGGTATTTATTGGGTTTCAGATATAAAAAACGCACTTTCTACAAAGTGCGTTTTATTTTTAGAAGCGATTAATTAGCAAGCTTGTTTGCCATAAGCATCTTGGCGAAGAATGTGACGAACACCTTCATCAAATTCTGCTAATACGCGATCTGCATCTTTTGAATCTTTACCGCGCGTATCCAAGTAGAATTTAATTTTTGGTTCAGTACCTGAAGGACGAGCAATTAAGCGTCCGCCATTTTCCAAGTTAAATACAAGGATATCGCTTTGACGATCTGTTTTAGTATGGTCGATAAATTGTGCCACTTTCACGCTAGCGATTTCTGCTGGTGGATTGTTACGAAGTGCGGTCATTAATTTTCCAATTTCTGAAAGATCGCTTACTCGAATAGAGATTTGTCCACTCACATAAGCACCAAATTCTTTAGTAAATTCATCAGCATAATCTGCTAAAGTTTTGCCTTGTTTTTTCAAGTTACGTACAAGATCTAAGAACACGATTGCTGCAGAAATACCGTCTTTATCGCGTACTTTATCTGGGTCAACTAAATAGCCCAATGCTTCTTCAAAACCAAACAATAAGCCAGATACTTTACCGATATATTTGAAACCGGTTAAGGTTTCTTCTGATTTGAAACTGTATTTTTTCGCAATTTCAGCGAGCGCAGGAGAAGAAACAAGTGAGCAAGCCAATGTGCCTTGTTTGCCTTGATATTGTTTTGCTAAGTACCAACCTAAGAAACAGCCTACCACGTTGCCGTGTAGTGATTTCCAGTTGCCTTGTGCATCAGGCACAGCAACGGCTAAACGGTCTGCATCTGGGTCATTAGCAATGATAAATTCAGCATTCTTTTCTTTTGCCACTTTAATTGCTAAATCTAATGCGCCTTTTTCTTCTGGATTTGGGAAGTTCACGGTTGGGAATGTGCCATCTGGCCAAACTTGATCTGCTACCACGTGAGGTTGTGGTAAGCCAGCTTTTGCTAGCGTTTTACTTAAAACTTCATAGCCAACACCGTGCATAGCGGTATAAACATAGTTAATGTCGCAAGCTGGCTCTTTAGCTAATGATGCTGTTTTTGCAATGTAGGCATCTACCACTTCATCATTTAACACCACATAATTATCACTACGTGGTAAATCTTGGATATTGCCTGCCGCAACTTTATCAATTAATGCTGCGATGTCTTTATCCGCTGGTGAAACGATTTGACCTCCGCCATTTGCTTTACCTAAATACACTTTATAACCGTTATCTTCCGGTGGATTATGGCTTGCTGTCACCATTACACCTGCAGTGGTATCAAAATATTGGATAGCATAAGCTAAAACTGGCGTAGGTAATTTGCGTGGTAATAAATAAGCTTTTACACCTGCACCCGCCATAATTTCAGCTGTGTCACGGGCAAAAACATCAGAGTTTTTACGGCCGTCGTAACCAATTACGATTGATGGTTCTTTATCGTAATCTTTTAAATATTCCGCTAAACCGCCAGCAGCTTGAGAAACTAAAACTCGGTTCATCCCCATTGAGCCAGCTTGTAAACGGCCACGTAAACCAGCCGTACCAAATTGTAAGCGACCATCAAAACGTGCGTGCAATTCTGCTTCTGCCGCTTTATCTCCGCCTTTTGCCGCATCTAAAAGTGCGGTTAATTCTGCACGAGTTTCTGCGTCAGGGTCTTGGTTTAACCAATTTTGCGCTACATGAAAAAGAGTTGTCATAGGATCATCCTTATTCTCTTGAAATAAATAAATCGCTGCTAGACTAGCCGAAATCACCAAAAATGGGAACGGATAATTATCAAAATTTTGATCTACTTAACATTTTTTGTTCACGCAATCGGTTATCCGAGCTAATTAGGAAAGCCGTTTGTTGCATAGGCATTTGTTTGAAAAATTCGCTATAATACCGCCTAAATATTTACGGCAAAATTTAACCGCACTTTAAGGATTTTCAATGTCATCCCAGCCTCGTTTCGTCCATCTTCGCACGCACACAGATTTTTCGATGATTGACAGTATCGTCAAAGTGAAACCGTTAGTAAAAGCCTGTGCTGCTAATGAAATGGTTGCAATGGCACTAACGGATTTTACAAATTTTTGCGGTGTGGTGCGCTTTTATGGCGAGATGCTTTCTTTAGGGATGAAGCCAATTATCGGGGCAGATGTAAAAGTCAAAAGTACATTATGTGGCGATGAATACTTTGATCTGACTTTGTTGGCTAAAAATAATGAAGGCTATAAAAATATTACTTTATTGTTATCAAAGGCTTACCAGCGAGGTTATAACGACTTACCTTATATTGATCAAGATTGGCTTATTGATTATCGAGAAGGGGTGATTATCTTATCTGGTGGTATACAGGGAGATGTGGGAAAGAAATTATTAAAAGATAATGCTGATGAGATTGAAAGTGCGGTCGCATTTTATCAAGAATTTTTTCCCGAGCATTTTTATCTTGCTCTTAGCCGCACAGGAAGAGCGGATGAAGAAAGTTATATCCAAGCAGCACTAAAATTAGCTGAACATTACCATTTACCGTTAGTTGCTACAAATGATGTGGTATTCCTCAAGCAAGATGATTTTGAAGCCCACGAAATTCGTGTAGCGATTAGAGATGGTTATACTTTAGATGATCCTAAGCGCCCAAAACGTTATACCTCCGAACAATATTTCCGTTCAGAAGAGGAAATGTGTGAGTTATTTGCAGATATTCCCTCAGCTTTAGAAAATACGCTTTTAATTGCTCAGCGTTGTAGTGTAACGCTTCGTCTTGGTCAATATTTTTTACCAAAATTTCCAACGGGTGAATTGAGCACGGAGGATTTCTTAATAAAAAAAGCCAGAGAAGGACTAGAGGAGCGTTTAGCATTTCTATTTCCGGATGAGAAAATTAGGGCCGAAAGACGGGCAGAATATGATGAACGTTTAGAAGTAGAATTAGGTGTTATCAACCAAATGGGATTCCCTGGTTATTTCTTGATTGTGATGGAGTTTATTCAGTGGTCAAAAGATAACGATATTCCAGTGGGACCAGGACGAGGTTCAGGGGCTGGTTCTTTAGTTGCCTATGCATTGAAAATTACCGATTTAGATCCGCTTGAGTTTGATTTGCTGTTTGAGCGTTTTTTAAATCCTGAACGGGTATCTATGCCTGACTTTGACGTGGATTTCTGTATGGATGGTCGAGATCGTGTTATTGAGCATGTTGCTGAAACTTACGGACGCGGTGCAGTATCACAAATTATCACCTTTGGTACCATGGCGGCAAAAGCGGTGATTCGCGATGTAGGACGCGTATTGGGGCATCCTTATGGTTTTGTTGATCGTATTTCGAAATTGATTCCTCCAGATCCAGGAATGACGCTCGCAAAAGCGTTTGAAGTTGAGCCACAATTGCAAGTGGCGTATGACAGTGATGAAGAGGTACAAGCATTAATAGATATGGCGCGTAAGTTGGAAGGTGTAACCCGTAATGCGGGTAAACATGCGGGAGGCGTAGTAATTTCTCCAACTTTAATTACGGATTTTGCGCCGCTTTATTGCGATAATGAAGGGCTTCACCCTGTTACCCATTTTGATAAAAGCGATGTGGAATATGCTGGGCTTGTGAAGTTTGATTTCTTGGGATTACGTACTCTGACTATCATTAAGTGGGCATTAGATATGATCAATGCTCGCATGGCTCGAGAAGGTAAGCCACTTGTTGATATTACTGCGATCCCTCTAGATGATCATGAATCTTTTGAACTGCTTAAACGTTCTGAAACTACAGCTGTATTCCAGCTAGAATCTCGTGGTATGAAAGATTTGATCAAACGCCTTCAGCCAGACTGTTTTGAAGACATTATCGCGTTGGTAGCATTGTTCCGTCCTGGTCCTTTGCAGTCAGGCATGGTGGATAACTTTATTGATCGTAAACATGGTCGAGAAGAAGTCTCCTATCCTGATGCAGAATATCAACATGAAAGCTTGAAGCCTATTCTTGAGCCAACTTACGGTATTATTTTGTATCAAGAGCAAGTTATGCAGATTGCGCAAGTGTTGGCAGGTTATACGTTGGGTGGAGCAGACTTATTGCGTCGAGCGATGGGGAAAAAGAAACCAGAGGAAATGGCAAAGCAGCGTTCTGTGTTTAAAGAGGGGGCGGTAAAAAACGGTGTTGATGGTGAGCTTTCCATGAAGATTTTCGACTTGGTGGAAAAATTTGCTGGCTATGGTTTTAATAAATCTCACTCTGCCGCTTATGCCTTGGTGTCTTACCAAACCCTTTGGCTCAAAACTCATTTCCCTGCAGAATTTATGGCAGCGGTAATGACATCTGAAATGGATAACACGGATAAAATTGTGGGTTTATATGATGAATGTTTACGTATGGGATTAAAGGTTGCTCCACCAGATATTAATGTGGGTAAGCATCATTTTAGTGTTAATGACCAAGGTGAAATTGTATATGGTATTGGCGCAATTAAAGGTGTGGGGGAAGGCCCTATTGAGGCACTTGTGACTGCTAGAAATGAAGGGGGAATTTTCAAAGACTTATTTGATTTATGTGCTCGAGTAGATTTGAAGAAAATTAACCGCCGGACTTTTGAAAGCCTAATTATGTCAGGTGCCTTTGATAAATTAGGTCCACATCGCGCCGCACTTTCTAAGAATTTAGAAGATGCCCTTAAAGCATCTGATCAACATGCTAAAGATGAAGCAATGGGACAAACGGATATGTTTGGGGTGCTGACTGAAACCCATGAAGAAGTTGAGAATGCCTATGCGAATACCCCACCTTACTCAGAAAAACAAATTCTTGATGGTGAGCGTGAAACACTAGGGCTTTATTTAAGTAGTCATCCTGTAAGCCGATATTTAAAAGAATTATCTCATTACACATCAATACGTTTAAAAGATTTGACTCCAAATCGTCGTGGGCAAATAAGTACTGCCGCAGGATTATTAGTTTCGTCTCGTATAGCTATGACTAAAAAAGGTAATCGACTCGGTATTGCAACATTAGATGATCGTTCTGGTCGTTTAGATTTAACTTTATTTGGTGAAAGTTTAGAGCAATTTGGTGAAAAGTTACAAAAAGATACAGTAGTGATTGCTTCTGGACAGATCAGTGTTGATGATTTCTCAGGTGGCTTAAAAATGACGGTGCGAGAGTTAATGGCCTTAGATGAGGCTCGTTCTCGTTATGTCAAATCCTTAGCTATCAGCCTTTCTGAGCATCAAATTACACCAAGTTTCATTAAACAACTTAAAGCATTACTTGAGCCAGTGAGTGGTGGAACGTTGCCGATTAACGTGTATTACCAAAGTCTGAAAGGTCGTGCTTTGTTACGTTTGGGCGTGCAATGGTCGATTATTCCAACAGATGAAATTCTGACGGAATTGGTGAATTTACTTGGCGAAAGTGCGGTGGAATTAGAATTTGAATAATACAAAGGCGTGAAAAATATCACGCCTTTTTTATAAGATTAACGTAAAAAATAACGATAAGATTTGCTTTCTGTTACATCTTCAAAAACATAATTGAGTTGGGCAAGAGTCTGTTCAAATTCTGTTTGTTCGTGTTCTTCAATTTGGAAACCAGCAAGGATATTTCCATAGTCCGCGCCGTGGGCACGATAGTGGAATAATGAAATATTCCAACGATTTTGTAATGTTTCCAAGAATTTCAATAACGCACCTTTTTGCTCTGGGAATTCGAACGTATATAAGCGTTCATTATCATTGGCTGAACGACCACCCATTAAATAGCGAACATGCGTTTTCGCAATATCATCATCAGACATATCCTCAACATCAAAACCATTTTTAGTGAGGTCTGCAATAATGTCTGCTTTTTCTTGCTCATTTGTCGTTCTTACCCCAACAAACACACAAGCGCGTTTATCATCCGCATAACGGTAACTGAATTCGGTTACTGCTCGGTTACCTAATACATAAGCAAATTTTAAGAAACTACCGGGTTGTTCAGGCATGGTCACGGCTAATAAAGCTTCTCGATTTTCACCAATTTCACAACGCTCAGATACATAACGTAATGTGTGGAAATTCAAGTTTGCACCAGACAAAATTGCCGCCATATTTTTGCCTTCAATATGGTTTTGTTTGGCATATTTTTTCAAACCGGCTAAACCTAACGCACCTGATGGTTCTGCAACAGCACGAACGTTCTCAAACAAATCTTTCATTGCCGCGCAAACTTCATCACTATCGACCAATACCATATCATCAAGATATTGTTGGCATAGGCGAAATGTTTCGTCACCAATGCGTTTTACGGCAACGCCATCCGCAAATAATCCAACATGGGTTAAATCTGTTGGCTCGCCTTTATCGAGAGCGGCTTTTAAGCATGCTGAATCCTTTGATTCTACACCGATGATTTTAATTTCTGGCATAAATTGCTTAAGCAAAATTGCCACACCCGCAGCTAAGCCACCACCGCCGACTTGTACAAACACATAATCCAAATCTGCCACTTGTTGTAACATTTCCATCGCTAACGTGCCCTGTCCAGCGATCACTAATGGATGATCGAATGGTGGAATAAATGTCATGTTTTTTTCTTTTGAAAGCTCGATAGCTTTTGCTTTGGCTTCATCGAAATTAGCACCATGCAACAACACCTCACCACCAAAACCACGCACTGCATCCACTTTAATGCTTGGCGTGTTTTGTGGCATGACGATCAATGCTTTTAAGCCTAATTGTTTCGCTGATAATGCCACGCCTTGTGCATGGTTACCTGCAGATGCCGCTATTACGCCTGCTGCTTTTTGTTCTGCTGAAAGGCTAGAAATCATTGCGTAAGCACCGCGTAGTTTAAAACTATTTACTGGCTGACGGTCTTCTCGTTTAATCCAGATATTATTGTGCAGTCGTTCAGAAAGTTTTCCCATTTTTTGTAAAGGGGTCACTTGTGCGGCTTCATATACGCGTGAACCAAGTTTAACAATGGCATTGATATAATCTGATTGAGAAGGTTGAGGATTGGTGAGTAGGTTTTTCATAGTGTTTGTTTTGATGATGAAGTGCGGTTAGTTTTTCCTTTGTTTTATCCCCCTCTTATAAAGGAGGGGGAACCATTAAATTATTTTAATAATGTTTTATCGCGTACCGCACCTTTGTCCGCAGAGGTGGCGAAGTGACCGAATACTTTTAATGCGAAAGATACTTCACGTTCACGGTTAGCAGGCTGCCAACCTTTTTGATCTTGTTCAGTTCTGCGTGCTGCGAGTTCTTCATTACTGATTTCTAAGTTAATTGCACGATTTGGAATATCAATGTTGATCATATCGCCATCGCGTACTAAGCCAATTGCACCGCCAGAAGCAGCTTCTGGTGAAGCGTGTCCAATAGACAAGCCTGATGTACCACCAGAGAAACGGCCATCCGTTAATAAAGCGCATTTTTTGCCCAAGCCCATCGATTTTAAGTAACTGGTTGGGTATAACATTTCTTGCATACCTGGTCCGCCTTTAGGGCCTTCGTAACGGATAACAACAACATGCCCTTCTTTGACTTTGCCACCTAAAATGCCTGCAACCGCATCTTCTTGGCTTTCAAATACGATAGCAGTGCCAGTGAATTTCCAAATAGATTCATCTACACCGGCGGTTTTAACGATACATCCGTCTTCAGCGAGATTACCGAATAATACGGCTAAGCCACCTTCTTGCGAAATTGCGTTTTCTTTGTTGCGAATACAACCGTTTACACGATCATTATCGACGGTATCCCAACGGCAATCTTGTGAGAATGCTTGAGTTGTGCGGATGCCAGCAGGGCCTGCACGGAAGAATTTATGTAATTCTTCATCTTGATTGCGAATAATATCGTATTGGTCTAGTTGTTCTCCCATGCTCATTCCAAGCACGGTGTGTGTATTTTTATGAATTAATCCAGCGCGATCTAATTCACCCAATAATCCCATAATACCGCCTGCACGGTGTACGTCTTCCATGTGGTATTTATTGGTGTTTGGTGCAATTTTGCTTAAACAAGGTACTTTGCGCGATAAACGGTCAATATCTTCCATTTTAAAATCTACGCCTGCTTCTTGTGCTGCCGCTAATAAGTGTAAAACAGTATTACTTGAACCACCCATTGCGATATCGAGGCTCATTGCATTTTCAAAGGCATCAAAAGTACCGATTGAACGAGGCAATACGCTTGCATCATCTTGTTCGTAATAACGTTTGCACAGCTCAACAATTTGACGACCAGCTTTTAAGAATAATTCTTTGCGGTCTGCGTGAGTGGCTAACATGGAACCGTTGCCAGGTAAAGATAAACCTAAGGCTTCAGTTAAGCAGTTCATTGAGTTTGCGGTAAACATACCAGAGCAAGAACCACAAGTTGGGCACGCACTACGCTCAATGACATCAATACGTTCATCTGATACATTCGGATCGGCTGCCTCAATCATCGCATCAACCAAATCTAAGCGGATTAATTGATCGGAAAGTTTAGTTTTACCTGCTTCCATCGGACCACCTGAAACAAAAATCGTCGGAATATTTAAACGCATTGCTGCCATTAGCATTCCCGGAGTAATTTTGTCGCAGTTGGAAATACACACCATCGCGTCCGCGCAGTGGGCGTTCACCATGTATTCCACCGAGTCCGCAATCAAGTCGCGTGAAGGCAGTGAATACAACATTCCGCCGTGTCCCATCGCGATTCCATCGTCCACCGCGATGGTGTTAAATTCTTTCGCCACACCGCCGGCTTTTTCAATTTCTTTGGCGACGAGCTGCCCCATATCTTTTAAGTGAACATGCCCCGGCACAAATTGGGTGAATGAGTTCACCACCGCAATAATCGGTTTGCCGAAGTCATTTTCTTTCATTCCTGTGGCACGCCATAAGGCACGTGCACCTGCCATATTACGACCTTGAGTGCTGGTCGCTGAACGTAGTTTTGGCATTGATAATCTCTCCAAGTTTTAAATAGAATTACATTTATATCTTTCCCAGTCAGGCTTATATATTTCATAAGTTCTAATCCTAAATGGATGGTTATTGTCGATCTTTCCAAAATTTACAAAAAAATCAAATTTTTCTTTAAATCCTTCAGGTATATCTAATTTGTTTTTATCAATACTAATTTCATCATTATTTTTGCTTTTGCTAATATAGATAAATGATTTGCCCGAAAGTCTATTCATTTCTTTTGATTGGGTAAGGTTTTGACATCTCCCATTATTTTTATCAAATGTTAATAAATCAAAATATTTTGAAATTAAATAAACCTTTGTTTTAAGCAAGGAAATTTTAGTCTCTGGCTCCTGATAAGATAGATACGAGAAACTTTCATTTTTTATAATTTGTGTAGGAAATAGAGTTATGTATAAGCTATAAAGAGCAAACAAAGAAATAAATGGATAAAAGACGTTCATTAGCTTAATGGTCATTTCTTCACAGCTCTCTTTTATTCCTAATTTATATCTATCATATAATACTGGTAATAGGTCAAGGCCACAGAATAGAGCCTGAATTGAAAAGATAATCCCTAAAAAATATAAAACATATTCATAGATAAGTAGTATAGTTAGGGCTTTTTGGGTTTTTGGAAATAACTCTGGTTCATAACCTAATACTTCTTGTATTAGGTTATCTGAACTAGATGTAAGAGCAAAATAAGAAATAAAAAATACTGCAACTGCGGAACCGTATAAGGTCGCCCACATAAATCTGTTTTCTTTATAATAAATAGATAATATTTCAAACACTACTACAACGAGTGTCCCTATAAACAAATAAATAGGCTCATTATTAAAAAAGCCGCCAAGTATTATCATAAGCCCTAACGCTTGGGTAATACATCGTAAATATTTATCCATTAGTTTAATACTCTATCTATATTGAAGATATCAGGCAACTTCTCCAACTGACTCACCAACAAATCCAAAGTGCGGTCGGATTTTACGGTGAATTTTAAGCGCACTTGGGTTTCAATCAGTGTCATGTCCATTGTTGTAACGGTAAATCCACGGTGACGTGCTACGCGTAAAATGCGTTCTAGTACTTCAGGACGATGGCGAGCGACGAGTTCCAGTTTATATTCATTCATTAGTTCATCTCCTCTACCATATCCGCGTTACATGCACCCGGTGGAACAAGTGGCCATACACATTCATCAGGTGGAATACATACTTGTAATAAATAGGCTGTTTTGCTGTTTAATAATCGGTTGAGTGCTGCATCCACATCATCAGCTGACTCAATACGTTCTGCAGGAATACCGAACGCATTAGCAAGCATCACAAAATCTGGGTTGTCATCTAAAATGGTTTCACTGCGACGTTTATTCCAGAATAAATCTTGCCATTGACGAACCATACCTAAGCGTTGGTTATCCAATAGCAAAATTTTTACCGGTAAATTGCCACGTTTGATAGAACCTAATTCTTGGATATTCATCATGAGTGAGCCATCACCCGTAACCAAAATGACTTCATCTTGCGGACGTGCTTTTTTTGCACCCACTGCGGCTGGCAGACCAAATCCCATTGTGCCGAAACCTGCTGATGTAATGTAATTCTCTGGCGCAAAATGCTTCATGTGTTGCGCTGACCACATTTGATGCTGCCCTACATCGGTACAAATTACCGCATTATTTGGTTTGCGATTAGATAGGGTGTTGAGTAATGCCCAAGGATCAATCGGACGGTTGCCTTGATTTTCAACATAAGTGAAATCTAATTTTGCTTTGAAATTTCTGATTTGTTCACGCCAAGGTTCAATATCAAGATATTGTTTGAGTGCATTAAGTGCTTGAATTAAATCCCCTTGTAATGCAACATCTGCACGGCGTAATTTATGGATTTCTGCCGCATCAATATCACAATGAATCACTTTGGCATGAGGCGCAAAAGTATCGAGTTTACCAGTTACACGATCGTCAAAACGCGCACCGCAGACGAGCAACAAATCACATTCTTGCACGGCAAAATTAGCAGCTTTTGTACCATGCATACCAATCATTCCCATATACACATCATCGTTTGGATCAATTGCACCTAAACCTTTTAAAGTGGAGACTGATGGCATTTGGGTCTGAGCTAAAAATTCGCGTAAGGCAGGAACAGCCTTCGCCATACCAACGCCGCCCCCCACATAAAGCACAGGTTTTTTAGCATTTTTTAATAATTCTTTTGCTTCAGCAAGTTTATCTGCCGAAAGTGCGGTTGGTTTTTCTAGTGTTTTAACGTAGGCTTTTACATTCTCAGGCACGTTACCAACTTGAATATCGCGAGGCACATCAATAAGAACTGGGCCGGGGCGTCCGCTTTGAGCAATTTCAAAGGCTTCCGCAAAAACATCGGCTAATTCATCCGTACTTTGCACGATAAAACTGTGTTTAGTGCAAGCAAGGGATAGTCCTAGAACATCAGCTTCTTGGAACGCATCCGTGCCGATTAATGGAGAGGAAACTTGACCGGTAATGGCTACAACTGGAATGGAGTCCATCATGGCATCGCCTAATCCAGTGACTAAATTGGTGGCGCCAGGGCCTGATGTTGCAATGCAGACGCCTACTTTTCCTGTGGAACGAGCATAACCAATCGCTGCGATGGCAGCCCCTTGTTCATTACGACAAAGTAAGTGATCTAAGCCTGCGTCATAAAGGGCATCGTAAGTTGGCATGATTGCTCCGCCTGGATAGCCGAAAAGAGTCGTGACATGGTGTGCTTTCAGGCACTCCATGATGAGTTGTGCACCTGTCATTGTGTTTGTTTCCGGGTCTTTTATTATTTTTGTCTGAGCTTTCATTGTAACGAAATTTTATAGCATTGGTAGGGCTAGCCTGAAAAAAAGTCAAATATTGAGACAGAAATTTTAAAAAAAGACCAATAACTTAAATTATTGGTCGTGACTTTCATCAGTGGATTAGGTTGGGTCATAAAGGTGTGTAATTAATTGACCATTCAAATATTCACCAATATATACCTGATTTACAGTGAGTTTATTAGTATCTAATTCAGCATGAACCCAATTTTCATCTCGGTTGATAATATCAAGAATATCGTAATCAATTTGCCCATCAATAATTAATGGATAGCGTAAATCTTTATCTCCGTATTGAATGATTGAGAGTTGCCCATTTTGTTCAAGTACAGCTCGTTTTACAGTAGAGATTTCATATATGCCTGCTGCACGGAGTTTAAACATTAAATCGTGGGCTGAGATACCATTTTTCATACATTCACTAGTTTGTACTTTGCCATCTAAAATTACCCAAACTGGGCTTCCATCGATAATATTTTTCACAAATCGGTTATGATTTTTGATAAAACGTAGCGTAAAAATTAATAATGTCCATAAAATGAGAACAAGGGAAAATTGTAGTATGCCAATATTGTCATTATAAATGACAGCGCCAATAATGCCGCCCAGTACATAATTTTGTACTTGATCCATGGCTGATGTTGGAGCAAGGTTTCCCTTACCCATTAAATTAATCTGTAAAACAAGACCAATAATGCCCATTGTAAGTTTTATAGCAAGAAATGAATAACTTTCCATTATTTATTTTCCTTATCAATAATATTGATATTCGGGTTGACTAAATTGATTTCAGAGAGTGTATAAGCAGTAAAATCATTATTAAAATTTACCTGATAGTATTTATCCTTAATATTTAAGATCATACCATTTGTAATTTTCTGGCTATTTACTCGTAGATCCTCAAATTGTAAATTTTGTGATGTTTTTACTGAGTTCAAAAATGTAACAATGCGAGAAGTATCATTTGCATATACTTGATTTTGTTCATATTGATTATACTGAATACCGAGTAAGAGAATAATTAAGAGCAGAAAAATAATACTGAGATCTCGGTATTTGGTTTCTAAACGATGGCGCAGATATAAACTTGTGACTAATAGAAGCGCACCAAGTAAAGTAAAAATTGCGATGTATTTAAAATAATCTTGAAAATACATACGGTTTTCTAAATAGAAATAAGTAAAAAAAGACATAAAAATATCCCAAGCTTAGATAAGAAAATCCCTTGCAGAGCAAGGGATTTCGTAATGCGTGAAAGTGCGGTAGAAATTACCAACCTTTTACAACACCATCTTTAAAGTGTTTTTTAGCTTCTTGGTAAACTTCTTCTGTTTGGTAAGATTTTACGAAGTCTTGAACAGCTCTGCTGTCTTTGTTATCGGTACGAGAAACGATAATGTTCACATATGGAGAATCTTTATCTTCTACAAATACACCGTTATCTTGTGCATTTAAGCCCACTTGACCCGCATAAGTATTGTTTACTACAGCTAAATCAACATCGTCTAATGCACGTGCCGCAACAGAGGTATCTACTTCAGTGATGTTTAATTTTTTCGGATTTTCAACAATATCTAATACAGTTGAAAGAAGGTTATTTGCATCTTTTAATTTGATTAAGCCTTGTTTTTCAAGAAGAATTAATGCACGGCCACGGTTTGTTGGATCGTTAGGAACAACAACTTTAGCACCTTCTTGTAATTCATTCACATTTTTGATTTTTTTAGAATACCCCGCTAATGGATAGACGAAAGTATTACCCACGATGACTAAGTTATTTAAATTTTTCGCTTTTGCATCTTCATCTAAATAAGGTTTATGTTGCATTGCGTTTGCATCTAAATCACCTTTAGATACCGCTTCATTTGGTAATGCGTAGTCATTGAATTCAACGAATTGAATGTCTAAACCATATTTTTCTTTAGCGACTTTTGCGGCAATTTCTGCAATTTGGTGCTCAGGGCCAGACATCACACCGACTTTGATTTTAAGTGGTGCAGCTGCAGCTTCAGGTTTTTTGTCTTCTTTACAGCCTGTTAAAACGAGAGCTGATGCGATTGCAGTAATTGCAAAAAGTTGTTTTAATTTCATAGGATTTCCTTCCTGTTTAAGTTAAAAGTTGTGTTTAATTAACGATGATCCACTTTTTTAGCTAGTGTATCGCCGAGTTTTTGGCTAATCATAACGAATAGCACAATAATAATGGTGGCCACCCAAGTGACATAAGGCATATTGCGATATACGCCGTAGTTGATAGCGAGGCTACCTAAACCTCCGCCGCCTTGCGTCCCTGCCATTGCAGAGTAACCAACTAAAGTGACTAGTGTAAGTGTGATGCCATTAATGAGTGTCGGTAGTGCTTCTGGCAAATAGAATTTACGAACAATCTGCCATTTAGTAGCTCCCATTGCTTGAGCGGCTTCGGTTAAACCATTTGGAATTTCCATCAATGCATTAGCAGTTAAGCGAGCTACGAATGGCATAGCGCAAATACTTAATGGAATAATTGCTGCTGTTGTACCTAATACTGTTCCCACGATAAAACGTGTTACAGGTAATAAAATTAAGAGCAAAATAATAAATGGAATGGAACGTCCAATATTAATGATCGTGTTTAACACAAAATGAGTGCGGTTATTTTGTAAAATCTCATTTTTTCCAGTTAAGAAAGTCCATACGCCAACAGGCACCCCGACTACTACGGCAAGTAAAGTAGATGCAAAGCTGATATAAATAGTTTCATAAGTTGCTGTTGCGACAACACCCCACATTTGAGATGTTAATTGCTGGCTGAATGTTGCCAAGAAATCATTGAACATAACCAAGCACCTCCACGCGCACGTTGTTTTCCATTAAATAAACTTTGGTTTGCGTAATGGCATCTTCACCTCCTTCTACTTCAGCAATGGTATAACCAAATTTCACGCCTCCAGCATAATCAATTTGTGAGGTTAAGATACTGAGCTCCACTCCAAATTTTTTTGATGCTTGAGAAAGTAACGGGGCATCGACTGAGCGACCCGTAAACTCAAATTTGATAATTGGATACGCTTTGCTGTGTTTCGGCGTATCAGTAAGATTTTCCAAATATTCATCTGGTAGACTGATGTGGAAGGTTGAACGAATAAACTCTTGTGCTAATTCTGTTTTAGGGTTTGCAAAAATTTCACCGACAGTACCTTGTTCAACGAGGCGACCTTGATCAATGACAGCAACTTGATCACAAATCTGTTTAACAACTTCCATTTCATGGGTAATCAACAAAATTGTAATACCTAAAGTGCGGTTAATTTCTTTTAATAATTTCAGAATAGATTGCGTCGTTGCAGGATCTAATGCACTGGTTGCTTCATCACATAATAATACTTTAGGATCGCTCGCTAAGGCGCGAGCAATGGCTACACGTTGTTTCTGCCCACCAGAAAGATTGCTTGGGTAAGCATCACGTTTTTCACTTAAACCAACAAGATCTAAAAGTGCGGTGATTTTTTCTTGGATTTTTGCTTTTGACTCACCTTCTAATTCTAAGGGTAATGCCACGTTTTCAAATACAGTGCGAGAACTTAGTAAATTGAAATGCTGAAAAATCATTCCAATTTGACGACGAGCACGTACTAATTCGCGATCAGAAAGTCCTGTTAATTCAACTCCATCAACAATAACGGAACCGCTTGTTGGTTTTTCTAATAAATTCACACAGCGAATTAATGTACTTTTTCCTGCGCCAGATGCACCAATTACGCCACAAATTTGACCTTTTTCGATATCTAATGAGACATTATCAAGCGCAGTCAATTTCTTGCTAGGCAGCTCAAAAATCTTCGTTATATTGCTTAGCTTAATCATATAAGCCCTTTTTCTTCATTGTTTTTAAATCTGTTTCGGTATTCTAGACGTCTAGATTGCTATGTCAATATGTCAGATTATCTTTTTTAGACAGATTGGTTATGAGTTATATTTGCTAATTGCTTGGATTAAATAGATAATTTTCGTCAATTTGATATGTATGAAAGGTAAGAGAATGAATAAAGCTATTTTTTTAGATCGCGATGGCACGTTAAATATTGATTATGGTTATGTACACGAAATTGATAACTTTAAGTTTATTGATGGTGCGATTGATGCATTGCGAGAATTAAAGAAAATGGGATATATGTTGGTGTTGGTTACCAATCAATCTGGAATTGCGCGTGGTTATTTTTCTGAGGAGCAGTTTTTACAGTTAACAGAATGGATGGATTGGTCATTGGCTGAACAAGATGTGGATTTGGATGGTATTTACTATTGCCCACATCATCCTGAGGGAAAAGGTGAATATAAAGAAGACTGTGATTGCCGGAAACCTAAATCTGGAATGTTATTGCAAGCGATCAAAGAATTAAAGATCGATCCTACTCAATCTATTATGGTTGGAGATAAAGTCGAAGATCTAAAAGCGGGAATTGGCGCGAAGGTGAAAATGAACGTGTTAGTTCGTACAGGTAAAATAGTAACAGAGGAAGGCGAGAGAGTAGCGGATTATGTGTTAGATTCTATCGTTGATCTTCCGAGAATTTTAAAACGATTAAAAAAATAGCTCAAAATATCTATATTTTGCTCTAATCGCTTGAGCTTTAATCAAAAGATCATTTTTTTAAATATTTTTACAAAAAAGTACTTGCAAGGGTTTTGAAAATCCCTATAATGTACCGCACACAACGACGCACTGTTGTGAAGTATTTAAGTTTACAAGTGCGTCGTTGTTTTTTGCTCTTTAACAATATATCAGACAATCTGTGTGGGCACTTGTTGATTGACTTGTTTTAAAATATTTTTAATTTTGAAGTCTTAATAGGTGCTTAACTGAAAATTCATAATTACTTTTTAAGTAGTGTTTTATTTATAGCTAAGCAGTATATTGAGCGATTGAA